>CAIPEB010000036.1 GCA_903863885.1 uncultured Planctomycetaceae bacterium
CGATTGAGCAGGACAAGTCGTCCGGGTTGGCTCATTACGCGTTGGCCGGCGTGGCCGTGCGCGACGGGGACCTCAAGAAGGCGCTTGTTCACGCCGAGGCTGCCTATGCGGCGATGCCGGGCGTGCCGGAGATGGGAAACAACCTCGCTTTTCTCCTGATGTCGAACGAGCCGCCGGATCTCGAACGGGCCGTCAAATTGGCCGATGCGGCGGTCAATTCAGCGCCGGACAATCCGAACTTCCGCGAAACCCGCGGGCAGATTCTGGTAAAACTCCAGCGTTATCGCGATGCGGTGCCCGACCTGGAACTGGCCCTCAGGCAGCTGAAGAACATGCCGGGCATTCATACCGGGCTGGCGGATGCGTACGAGCATCTGGGCGATCGAGAGTTGGCCGCCAAGCACCGCGAGCTTGCGGCTGCGAAGACGAATGACCAGTCGAAGTAGGGCGGAATCGATGCGCATCTTTCGATGCGAACACGTCCATTCCCGAGTGACCGAAGCTGCGATATCCTAGATTTGTCAGGCGTCGGATCAGTCAACGCCCTTCACTCGCATCGAAAGGAACATTTCATGCGTCGGCGCAACATCATTCTCCTTGTCTTGGGTGTCTTGACTCTGGTGGCCATGCCGTCGGCTTCGCTGATTCTCGCGCAGATCGGCAATTCGCGGATCGAGGTGGAAAGCGGGCGCAGCCAGGTATTTCGCGTTCGCATCATCAATGAACTCGGCGAGCCCGTGCGAGTCGGCATGATCGGCTTCGAACGCGATGCGAACCTCCGTTTGGAACTGCGTAACGGGCAGTCGTACCAACAGTTGCTCTACGGCGGCGAGCGGGTCGTCGTAGCCTGGGACCGCAATCGGAATCTGGTTTACGCGACCGAGGTGGTAATCAACAGCAATGGGAGACTGCGACTTCAGAACGCTCTTCCGATGATGGGCGGACCGGCTCGCAGCGCTCCGGGCGGCGCGGCCGCCGCAGCGCCAAGCAAGCAGCCTCTTCCCAGGGCCGCCATCGAATCGGACAACTGATCGTTATTGACTGGCCAGTCGGTCCGGGCCATTGCGAACGGAATCCAGGCACCGCCGAGGCTGTGCGTTGGCGCTGTGCGGTGCGTTCCCGCGAGTGCATCACAAGGCTGCCTGTTTCGCCTTCGCATCTGAAACACGGTTCGCCAGAGACTCCCTCGGCATCTTAAGTCGGCGATTTGTCATGTCGGCACCCGATTTCTATTTCGCCTCGCAAGCCATCTTCCGCCATATACACGACAGTTATGGCAAAGAGGCTCTGGTCGATTACTGGCGTGCGCTGGCGCGGGAATATTATCGAAAACGAATTGAGGCCTGGCGGCGGGGAGGGCTCGCCGCCGTCGCATCGGATTGGCGCAGTTACTTTGCGAACGAGCCTCTGGCGGATGTGCAAGTCATCGAAGGCTCGGACGAGGTTGCGCTCGAGATTCGCGTTTGTCCGGCGATCCGGCATCTGCGCGAGCAGGAACGGACGATTGTTCCGTACTTCTGCGAACACTGCGACCACACGTGCGGCGTCATGGCCGATGCGGCGCGGCTGTCGTTCCATCGCGAAGGCGGAATGGGCACATGCCGGCAGGTCTTCGCTCGCCTCGATCGCACGGGACAGGAGCCGATGTGATGCTCGGATGCCACGAGTTCTGCGGTTATTACGAATGGACGTTTCATTACGTGCGGCGTCAGTGGGGATTGCAGGCAGTCGCGCGGCTGTGGGCGGAAGCGATCGGCCGGGACAGCCAGCGCCACTACGCCGATGCCGGTCGCGAATCGGGACTTCGCGGGCTGTACCGTACTTGGGTCAAGACGGGTGAAGACGAGGTCTGTGACTGGACTTTCACACTGGACGAAGGCCGCAACATATTGCGCTGGGACATGCGGCAGTGTCCGAGCAAGGGATTCCTGATCAAGCATGATCTCAACGCCGACGAAGACTATTGCGACCACTGCATGGGATGGATGGTCCCGCTGTTGAATGAGATCGGTGTCGAGGTCCGGGAGCACGAGCACAACCACCTCGGGCAGTGCTGGGGGACGATGAAGATGCGGGATCTTCCGTCCGGGGATCTCTCGGTGCCGCACGATATCCGATTGGATGAGCGATGGCGCCAAGGGTATCTCGATCGATGGGAACACGACGTCAGGCTCCCAATGTTCCCGGAGTTTGCCGGGGCGCTCGATTCATGCGAACTCCTTGAGCGCTGGTTTGCTGACGCAGGCGAATTGCGGGTGATCGCGCGCCTGCCCGATCGCGCGCGGCCATCGGGATCATGCGGAGCGCACGGCGGGCTGATGACGGCGCAAGTGTTCGCAGCCTGCAGCGACCTTGGATTAACGCCGCTGGCCGTACTGCTCGGCGGTGATCCGGCGGCCCTGAAAGACGCGGCTGCTCGATACCGTGAGATGCCGTTGCGGCAACGGCCGTTGCTGCTGTATCCCTATTTTCCGCGGAGCGGAATGTTCGACGGGATTGGACACGGACTTCCCCGGCCTGTGCCGTTGTTGCCGATGCTCATCCGTCGCGGTTGTTATGAGCACCGGCCGGGCGAATGCCCTCCGTCGGATGAAGATCTGTTGATCGCTCTGGCGCGTGTGCTGGGCAAGCCGCTCGCGGTGGATAGCGGCGCGGTGCGAGACTGAACGCAGCGGCCGCATTGCGGCCCGCGACGTTCACCGCCGTTCGAGGAGCGGGGTGGCGGTCTGGGCAGAGCGTCCGACTCGATCGGGCAGCGCGGGAAGCAGTTCGATATCGAAGCCGGCCAATCGAAGTTCGCTCGGGTCCAGCAGGAACTCGGCCGGTGTCCGGTAGCTTACGTCCTTGCCCACGGGAGGCGGTGCAAGCCAGCGAAACCCGCGCTCGGCACGTTTCTCGCGATACCAGGGTTCGTCCTGTTCTTCCCACCGGAATTCGCGGCTCTCGCCCCGCACGCCCATTAGCCGCAAGCGAACCTCGGTAAAATCGTAGAAGTTGTCCTTGCCGGTTATCTCGAAGAGCGTGGTTGCCCGGTCCGGGTCGGTGATTCCGCGGTAGTCGGCCAGCGGCACATCGCGGGGATGCACGAAGACGCAGTTGTTGAAATCGAGCCCGACTTCGGGCAGTTTCGGGCTGCTTTCGCGGAGTTCAAACTTCAACAGGCCCGCGTTCATGGCGGCAGTGACATTGGTCAGCGCCACCCGCACCACGTCGTCGAGAGCCGCATTGGAGAGGCCTCCCGCTTCGATCATCGACTCGGTTGTGGCGAGAAAACCCTGATTCCAACTGAGCCAGAACGGCATGCCCTCGTGCGCAGTGACGAAAACGGCCTGGCCGCGGGCGATACAGCTGTCGAGCACGATCTTGGGAGTTGCCGAAGATGCCGGTGGCGGTGTTCCTGCCGCGGCCGGTCCCAAAACGCCTTGCACCTGGAAGAAAGCCGCTCCGTTCATCATCGGATTTCGAATTGTCATGGAACAATTGAGCAGCCGCATCCTGACAATCTGATTGAGGTTGAATAGGGCCCAGTTGTCGGACATTTCCTGGGGGAGTTCAACGCGGAAGTGGATGTTCTCGAAGGCAACGCTGCCGCCGATCAGGTTCAGCATGCGGCGCTCGCTGCCCAGACGCGGGGGTTCCGGCTTGAAGACGAGCACCGGCGTGTAACCTTCGCCGGCCCGGATCGTGATTTCATGGCCGTCAGCCGGAAGCTGCAGCGATCGGGGCCGTTCGATGATCTCGTCGAAATGCAGTTCGATGATCGATACGTCGGGAGTGGCCGCCACCTTTTGAAACGCGGCTTCCAGCGAGTTCACTAGGTTCGACTTTTCGTCAGGGGTCGCATCCGGACGGACTATGAGCACATTGCCGTGTGCGGACATGCTGCGGGCGTTCGTGCTCTCGGTTGTTCCCCGACTCGCAGCCGGCGCCGGGCTGGAGTTTCCTTCCGGGGGAGCGGCTGAATTGCCGGTTTCCGGCTTGGGGTCGGGCGCCGTCTTCGCCGAGGGACCGGATTGGTTTGCCGATCGTCCCGATTTGGCCGTCGAGGCGGCAGACTTGTTGCGGTCGCCCTTTGGCGGGCCGGCGCGATCCGGGCGATCGCTTTGGTCGCTGTCGCCGGTTGCGGGGGGCGACTTGCTCTTGTCGGGAACCTGCTTCGCGTTCTTGGGCGACGAGGGAGACTCCGCGCCGGGGCGGCTCGATGTCGCGGTCGATGGATCGTTACGGCGGTCGGCGGCCAGACGCGGTCGCATGTCGGCTCGCGTCAGACTCTCCGGACGCTGCACGGCCTCAAACGCAAACACGGCCGCGAACAGAAGCGCGAGCGGCACTGCCCACGGCAGGTGCTGCTCGAGGATGGTCCACCATGACCGCCGCGGCTCGACACGTACGGTTGTCGTGTACCCGCCCAGTTTGAGCCCCAACCGGTCCGCAGCCAGAAGCAATGCCCCGATCAGTTCCTCGGGCTGATGGTATCGCTGGTTGGGCTGCTTGGCCATCAGGCGGAGGGCGATGTTGGCAATGTCCTCCGGGAGGTCGCCGCGAATATCGCGCGGATCCCGCGGCGGTTCGCTGCTGTGACTGAGGAGTTTCTGCAACACCGTACCGTCGGGAAACGGAGGCAGCCCGGTGAGCATGTAGTAGAACGTGCAGCCGAGCGAGTAGAGATCGCTGCGAACGTCCGCCAGGCGCGGGTCGCGGGCCTGCTCGGGGGAAATATAGTCGAATGTGCCGAGAGTCACCCCGGTGGCGGTCAGGTCGTTGGCATTCGATTCGACCTGATGGAGGCGCGCCAAGCCCATGTCCACGAGTTTCGCGCGACCGTCCTGCATCACCAGGATGTTGGATGGCTTGATGTCCCGATGGACCACTTCGCGCTGGGCCGCGTGTCCCACGGCTTCCGCAATCTGCAGCGTGTAGCTGATGGCTTCTTCGATCGGCAGCGGGCCATTATCCCGAACGCGGTCGCGGATGTTGACGCCGTCGATGTACTCGAAAACGATGTAGTTCCAGCCGCGGTCTTCGCCGACGAAATACACCCGCGCGATGTTGGGATGATCCAACCTCGCGGCGCTTTGAGCTTCGTTGCGGAATCGCCGCAGCGTTTCCTCGTCCGTGTTCTCTTTCGCGACGACCTTGACCGCGACGGTCCGGCCCAGCGTCGTGTCGAGTCCGCGAAAGACGACGCCCATCCCGCCGCCGCCGATGCACTCCTGCAGCTCGAAATGGCCGAGTCGCTGCCCCTCCAGCGAATGGCTGAAGTCCGCCGAACCGGTCGGGCCCGGAGGAAACTCGCCACTCGGCCGCCGCTTGGAAATGACCGTTTTCTGATCGCTCAATCCTCCGGCCGAGACAGACTCCGGCGGGCCGGATCGGGACGATCCGGGTTCTGGAGACGTTGTAGCGGTCGGTGATTCGGGTCGGGTGGAACTCAACGAGAGCCGCCTTGGGATAGCAGAAGAGTGCGAGCCTTGGCCCAAGTCGCATCGAGGGGCGGTAACAGAAAAGCAGTCCGGGGTTGCCGGTCGCCCTTCGTCTCCAGTGTAATGGGCCGGCCGAAATTGGTCAACGAATAAGATGCGCTCGCGACAAGACTTACGATTGTATTGCCGGAAAAAAACGGCCGGCGCGCAGTGATGATGATCTGTCTGGAGTCTGGAGTCGGGAGTCCGGTAGCGTTATTGACCACCGGCATTCGGTACCCGGCATCACACTAAACCCGACTCGACTTAGACTATATTTGCAGAATACACGGCAAGATCTCGTTGCCGACGAAACTGTGACGCAAGGATTCGCATCGTTGGAACCGATTATCGAAACGCATGGTCTGCGGAAGCACTACCGGGGCAAGGGAGGCGTCGACTCCATCGATCTGTCGATTCCGTCCGGGCAGATCTATGGGTTCGTGGGTCCGAACGGCGCCGGGAAGACGACGACGATCCGCGTGCTGCTCGGATTTCTTCGCGCGGGCTCGGGCTGCGCGAACATTTTCGGACTTGATTGCTGGAGGGACAGCCACTCGATCAAGCGGCAGGTCGGTTATCTGCCGGGCGACTTGCGGATTTATCCCTGGATGACTGGCGAGCGGGCTCTTCGACTGGTCGAACGCATTCGAGGTATCGATCTGAAGTCCGCGGGAAATGAACTTGCCGAAAGATTCGGACTGCCGATGCGCCAGCGCGTGCGAACGATGTCGCGCGGCACTCGCCAGAAACTCGGTCTTGTGCTGGCTTTGGCGCACTGCCCGCGGTTGCTGATCCTCGACGAACCAACGACCGGCCTCGATCCCCCGATGCGCATCGAACTCGCTGGATATCTGCGCGAGCGAGCATCGGCGGGTGACACGGTCTTTTTCTCGAGTCACACGCTTGCCGAAGTCGAGCAGCTTTGTGATCGGGTGGGCATCGTGAGGAACGGATGTATGGTCGCCGATGAATCGATCTCGGACTGGCGCAACCGGGCGCCGCGGATTGTGACGGTTCGTTTTCCAAGCCGCGAGGCATCGGCGACCATCGATCCGCCGTCCTGTCTGGTGGATCTCCGACGCGACGGAGTTACTTGGACGGCGCAGCTTTTCGGGCCTGCCGCTGCGCTGATGCAGTGGGGGGCGACGCAGCCAATCGACGATATTGCTATCGAGCGTCCCGATCTGGAGACCCTGTTCCGGACGTTTTATCGATCCTGAGATTTTCGAGCCTGCGATCGTGCGTCGCGGGTCGCGTGTGGTGGTGGCCGCCGACCCGCCGGTCGCAACTGGAGACCGCACGGGCGGCATGTGTGGGAATTGGCAAGGAACCGGGCGATGCGAGGTCTGCTGCTGAAAGTAATCTGGGAAACTCGTCTGCCGACGCTGCTGTTCGGATTGGCACTCGGCATCGTCATGCTGCTTCTGACGCGGATCATTCCTCAGATGCAGAGAGAAATCGAGCAATTGCTATCGCACCTGCCATTGGCCAAAAGCATGATGGCGGCACTGATGGGAATCGACGTGAAGGAGGAATTGAACGCTCAGGTCCTGCAGGCATTTGTCTGGGTGCACCCGGCGGTCTTGTCGTTGATCTGGGGACACGAGATCGTCTTTTGCACTCGTCTCCCGGCCGCGGAAATTGACAGCGGCACCGTCGACGTCCTGCTCGGACTGCCTGTGTCGAGGCGCAGCCTGTATCTGGCCGAGAGTGCCGGATGGCTCGTGTCCGGTCTCGTTATTCTCGCGATGGGAGCGGCCGGTTACTCGATCAGTGCCCGGCAGATCGCTCCGGACATGCGGCCGAACCGCGAAAACGTGCTGATGGTGCTGCTGAACCTCTATTGCGTTTATGTCGCAGTGGGAGGATGGGCGTTCTTTGTATCATCCTGCGGCAGTCGGCGTGCTCCGGCGATTGCCGTGGTCTTTGCGCTGCTGCTGGCGTCGTTCCTGCTGACGTTTCTTGCCCGTTTCTGGTGGCCCGCCTCGCAACTGGAGTTCCTGAGCGTCCTGCATTACTACCAGCCCGCTCAAGTGCTGCGGACCGGAAGCCTCCCGCCAGGCGACGTTGCGGCGTTGCTTGCCGCAGGGGCCGCGGGTTGGATCGCAGGCGGCGAGATTTTCACCCGCCGGGATATCTGCACCGTCTGATGCCGTGGCGCCGCAGGGCACTGTCCCAGGTTGCCGCGGTCTGCGTTCCCAAATAACATCAAGGACTATTGTGAACGGCCGACGAGTTGTCGGACTTCGACCGGCGCATTCCGCGCGGCGAAACCGCGACCGACGGAGGCCGCGAACAGAGTCTTCTATTGACGCAAAGCAGCCATGGGGAGCACTCGCATGATGAGTTCAGATTTCTTCTCCGCGATGGATCGACCGAAACTCTCGCGGCGTGATGTGTTGCGGACCGCCGGCGTTGCAGCGCTGGCAGCGCTGCCGGTCAGCGGTCTGTTGACCGCCGATGAGCTGAAGGGACGCATCAAGCAGTCCGTGTGCCTGTGGTGCTACAACGGATTCTTGAGCCGCAC
The DNA here is from genome assembly GCA_903863885.1 of uncultured Planctomycetaceae bacterium. Taxonomy (GTDB): domain Bacteria; phylum Planctomycetota; class Planctomycetia; order Pirellulales; family Pirellulaceae; genus CAIPEB01. The sequence continues at coordinate 7,993 of CAIPEB010000036.1, forward strand.
GAAGATGGACCTCGACGCTTTTGCCGCGGCGTGCAAGAAACTGGGCCTCCTGTCAATTGAACTGACCGGCCCGAAGGAATGGCCGACGCTTGCAAAGCACGGGTTGATCTGTGCGATGGTGAACAGCCACGGGATCACCAAGGGATTCAACCGGGTGCAGAACCACGAGGAGTGCATCGCCAAGGTCCGCGAGGGCATCGACCTGTGCGTGGAACACAAGTTCCCGAACGTCATCGCTTTCTCCGGCAATCGGGACGGCATGGCCGACGACGAGGGTCTGAAAAACTGCGTCACGGGTCTGAAGAAAGTCGCCGGCTATGCGGAAGAAAAGAAGGTCACCATCTGCGTCGAGTACCTCAACTCGATCAATCACAAAGACTACATGGCCGATACCACGAAGTGGTGCGTCGAACTCGTCAAACAGGTCGGTTCGCCGCGCGTGAAAGTGCTGTACGACATTTATCACGCCGCCATGATGAAGGAAGACGTGCTGGCGGACATCAAGAACCACCACGAGTGCTGGGGCCACTATCACACCGGCGGGATGCCGGGGCGAAATGAGATCGACGGGACGCAGACGCTGGACTACCCGACGATCATGCGTGCCATCGTCGAGACGGGCTATCAGGGGTACGTGGGACAGGAGTTCATCCCGAAGCGAGATGATGCTCTGGCCAGCCTCGAACAGGCGGTCAAGCTTTGCGACGTCTGACGCTGCCGTCGAGTTTCAATTGCAGGCCACAAGTGAATCTTTGATTCGACAAGGAATCTAAACATGCGAAGATGGTGCGCGCTGCTGCCCGTTGTCTGCCTGCTGGGAACTGTCTCGCGGGGCGCGGAGATCGCCGACCAGCTGCCGGAACCTCCCGCAGCCAAGGCGTGGAAGCTGGTCTGGAACGACGAGTTCGACGGCACGAAGCTGGACGAAAGCAAATGGGAGGCGCCCGATGGCCGCCGCAGAGATGGCTGGTGGAGTCCCGAGGCCGTCTCCGTGGCCGACGGCTGTCTGTCACTCAGCGTGCTGAAGAAGGACGACCGGTATTTGGACGGCTGCGTCCGCACACGCGGAAAGTTCGAACATGCCCAGGGCTATTATGTCGCACGCATTCAACTCCAGGAGCAACTCGGTCACTGGTCGGCGTTCTGGCTGTACAACAATTCGGTCGGACGGATCGGAAATGAAGGTCGCGACGGCACCGAGATCGACATTTACGAGAAGCCCTGGCTCGACGACCGCGTGAACTACGCGCTGCATTGGGACGGCTACGGCAAGGAGCACAAGTCCGAGGGGAAAGTGGTCTCGTTGCCGGGCGTGATGAAAGGGTTCCACACGTATTCGCTCTGGTGGAAGAACGACGAGTACGTGTTCTATTTTGATGGCAAAGAAACGTGGCGCACCAAAGCGGGAGGCGTGTGCCAGGCGCCGCTGTACATCAAACTCAGCGACGAGATCGGCGACTGGGCCGGCGATATCAAGAAGGCCAAGCTCCCCGATCGGTTCGTGGTCGACTACGTCCGCGTGTACGACCTTGTGGACAAGCCCTGACGCACCTCAACGGCGGGCGGGCGTGAGCCATTTGGAAACAGCAGGCCGCGGCTAATCTGTTCGGGGATTGGCTGCGGCTTTTGTTTTCCGCGCGGTTTTCGATTTCGCCGCGGTTGAGCTTCCTTCGCGCATGAATCGCTGCCAGTCGAATGGCTTGTCGTTTGGTTGGGCCGCGCCGAGTGTGCTGCGGCCGTTCGCCACCGTCTGATCCATGAGTTTTGTCAGTCGCGCGACGACGTCAGGTCGTTCGTTGTACAGATTGCGTGATTCGCCGATGTCCTCCGTCAGGTTGTACAACTGTGCGGGCAGGTCGTCGCGGCCTGCGCCCCAGCCTCCCGAGCCGGGTCCGAAGATCAGCTTCCATGATCCTTCCCGAATCGATGGGAGCCCGTTGGCCGACTGATTCACGCTGGAGTTCCGAACCGGCTGATTGCCGCCGCGGAGCAAGGGCAGCAGGCTGAAGCTGTCTTCGCCGGCGTTGTCGGGCAGGCGGGCCCCGAGGATCTCCGAGACCGTGGCCATGATATCGGCGTGGTGTGCAAGCTGGTCGCAGGAAGTTCCCGCCCCGACCACCGTCGGCCAGCGCACGATAAAGGGAATGCGATGGCCGCCTTCCCAGACGTCGGACTTGTATCCGCGAAACGGGCCGCTGGGAAAATGGCCGAGTCGTTCCATCTCGGGAACACCTACGTACGGAGCGCATCCGTTGTCGCTTGTGAAGACCACCAGCGTCCGACCGGATACGCCGCTTTTGTCCAACGCCTCCAGAACGCGACCGACCACCGCGTCGGTCTGCATGACGAAGTCCGCATAAGGGACCAAGCCGCTCTTTTCCTGCCAATCGGGCGTCACGGCAAGAGGCGTGTGGGGCGCGGTCAGCGGCATGTAGAGAAAGAACGGCTCTGCCTGTTGTGCGGAGCGCGAAATGAAGTCGCAGGCGTGATCGCCAAGTGTCGGCAGGATCGGCTCGAGCGTCCAGTCTTCGAGCGCCGGTCCGGGCAGGCTGGCCTGGTTCTCTCTGAGCAGCTTGCGCGGCAGGAATACAGACGGTATGCCTGCGGTCCGGTCGTTTTCGACAAAACAATAAGGCGGCCAGTTTGGGACGTCGGTGCCGAAGTAATGGTCGAAGCCTCGTGTTGTCGGGCCGCCCGGTATCGGTTGCGAAAAGACGGCCTTCCAAAGGGATCGTTGCTCTTCGCCGGGCTGGTCATCCGGGCCCGGCTTCGCGTGGAACAGTCCCGACCTGTCCGCGGGTATCGGCCAATCCCATCCGAGGTGCCATTTGCCGATGCAGGCCGTCCGATAGCCGTGCTGTTTCGCCATGCCCGCAACGGTGAGACGATCGGGCGCGATCAGAGGCGGACCGAAGACGCCGACAATTCCCTGCTGCAGCCTGGTCCGCCAGTGGTAACGACCCGTGAGCAGCGTGTATCGCGAAGGAGAGCAGACGCCGGAACTGGAGTGAGCATCCGTGAATCGCATGCCGCCGGCGGCGAGTCGATCGATGTTCGGCGTGCGGATCTTCCCTCGCTGCGGGTTGTTGCATTGAACGTCGCCGTACCCCAGGTCGTCGGCCAGGATGATCACGATATTCGGCGGCGACGAATCGCCGGCCGCAGATCCCGCCGAAACACGGGTTGCCAAAACGCATGCGATCGAGCACGAAAGCAACAGGGCGCGGTTCAAGCTGTCTGGATACATGCGATTGCATCCTGTGAAGGTCGGGGGTCTGGAGTCCAAATTTGTCCGTGTTCATCCGTGCCAGTCCGTGGCCTCTCGCTCAATCGTCCGGCATCACGAGTGGTGGCTTGGCGGACTCAATGCCTCACCGCGCCGAAAACGCATCGCCTGGTCAAATGCGTGGATGTACCGGGGAAGGTTCGCGGCAACGGAGTATCGCTCGTCCACCTTGCGACGGCCGAGCTGCCCCATGCTGATCCTCTTGGCCGGGTCGAGCACCAGCGTTTCGATGTGCTGTTCCCACTGGTCGTCGTTGGCGGCGAGGTAACCGTCAAGTCCGTGTTCGAGGATCTCGGTATTCATGCCCACGAGTGACCCGACCGGTGAAACGCCCACCGCCATGTATTGCAGCAACTTCGTGTTGCACTTGAACCGGGTCCAATCCTCGTCGGCGTGCAGCGGCATCAGGCCGATGTCGAATTTCTGGATTTCCGAGACCTCGGTGTCGCCCCGCCAAGGGACGAATCGCACGTCAATGCCTTCGCTCGGCAATTCGGCAACCGGCTTAGCATCCGGAGTGACAATCCGCAGCTGGATCCGGTGGCGTTGCGACAGCCTGCGCAGGGCGGGCAGGACGACGTTCAGGTAACGGACGTTGGATTGCGTCCCGATCCAGCCGACAATGGTCGGGCCGCCGCTCGGGGGTGTGTATTCCTTCAGTTGGAAGTCATCCAACTCTACGCAGGTCGGGATGATCGTGATTCGGTCGTTGAATGGCCTCGCGTAGTCGGCAATTGCCTGATTACCCGCGACGTAGTGGTCGGCCATGCGTGCCAGATACTCGGATTTCTCGGGAAAACGCAGGAAGACCGCGTCGTCCACATCCATGACCAGTGCCGAGGGCAGACGACGAAAACGATCTTCCATGCAAGTCGTCGGATTGTCGAATATCTCGCGGTCGATGACGATGACGTGGAAGGGCCGGAGCCTGGCACGAATGAGATGCCAGACCCGCACGCCCCGCTTCAGAAGTTGACTGGGCCGAAAGCCGAGCCACGGAAAGTACTCGTACTTCTGAGGAAAGCTGCCGGCCAGCGTGCAGTGATATCCGGCCTTCCGAAGTCGTTTCGCGAAGGGCAAGACGCGGAATCGTGATGAGGGAACACGGTCGCCGGAGTGCATGAAGAGAACTCGAATTCCTCGCGACGACGCCATGCGAACAACCTCCGAAAGCCAAAGGGGGCAGGATGCTTCTCTTTGCGGATCCGAAAAAGGGCGACCACACAGGGCACAGAGTATACAGAGGAAGGAAACACGCGATTCAGTCTCCGACACTTACCTCTGTGTCCTCTGTGGTTTTCCGACAAAGTCGAACCCGCGAATGCTACCACCCGTGGAGCGTCTCGGGAACACAAGAAGAAACGCTCAGGGCTCTTTGGTAGCCGGTAGTGGGCAGTGGCCGGCAGTCGGTATTCGAATGGAAATTCGTCTGCCGCCGGACTCCCGACTCCGGACTCCCAAGACATGGCCCAGGCAGCGCTGCAGCGGTAGAATTCAAAGTCGTTGTTGGAAGACCGCCGTCGATCAATTTGAATCGGCGATCCGAGACGGGCCGGCAAGAGCACCGTGCCGGGACAATTGAGGAATTGCGCGACGCAACGCAACATTCGGCAAGCGAGAAAGCCATGAGTGAAGCGGGTCAAACGGGCTCTCAGGGAAGTCCCGTCATCGACGTGAAATCTCCGTCCGTCGTACGCACGAAGTACTGGCATGTGCTTGAGGACGGGAGAATTCAATGCGACCTTTGCCCGCGGTTCTGCAAACTGCATGAAGGGCAACGCGGTTTCTGCTTCGTGCGAGGCTGTGCCCGAGGCGAAGTTGTGCTGACGACTTATGGCCGTTCGAGCGGCTTTTGCGTTGATCCGATCGAAAAGAAACCGCTGAACCACTTCTATCCGGGCACGGCGGTGTTTTCTTTCGGCACCGCAGGCTGCAATCTGGGCTGCCGATTCTGCCAGAACTGGGATATCAGCAAGTCGCGGGAAGTTGACACTCTGTCGGACAGTGCTCATCCCAAACTGATCGCGCAGGCGGCGAAGTCCCTTGGTTGCCAGAGCGTTGCTTACACCTACAACGATCCGGTGATCTTCCACGAGTACGCCATCGACGTGGCCAACGCGTGCCGGGATGTGGGTGTCAGTTCGGTCGCGGTCACGGCGGGCGAAGTCTGCGAGGAGCCACGCGCAGAATTCTACAGCGTGATGGACGCGGCGAACGTGGATTTGAAGGCCTTTTCGGAGGAGTTCTATCAGAAGCTCTGTTCGGGGCATTTGGAGGCGGTTCTCGAGACGTTGAAGTACCTCAAGAACGAGACGAACGTGTGGGTGGAACTCACGACCCTGATCATTCCCGGCGAGAATGACTCGGACGAGGAGATCGAGGAGATGACGCAATGGGTGGTCGGCGAGTTGGGCCACGAGGTGCCGATGCATTTCACCGCGTTTCACCCGGATTTCCGCCTGCTCGACCGTCCGCCGACGCCGCCCGAGACGTTGACCCGGGCGCGCCGGATTGCGCTGGAGAACGGCGTGCGGTATGCCTACACGGGCAACGTCTACGACCCGCACGGGAGCAGCACCTACTGCCATGCGTGCGGTCAACTGCTGATCGGCCGCTCGGGCTACACGATCACATCGTGGAACCTGACTGAGGGAGCGGCGTGCCCCAAGTGTGGGGCACGCCTTGCCGGTGTATTCGAGTCGAAACCGGGAACCTGGGGCAATCGCCGGTTGCCCGTGCGGTTGCGCGATGCGGCCTCGGACGCCGGTGGCTGAACCCCCCCCGGAATTTCGGGCATTATCTTCGCTGTAACCGCTTCAACCCCGCGGGCGTGCAGTTACACTCAGAGAGAATAAAGCGGTTTGCCGCTTTCTTGCGGCCCGCAACGTCTTGGCCACTTATCGGCCTGCAACAATACCGTCAGGCCACGGCCCGCGGACCTAAGCCGCGAACTACTGTTGAGAAACAACAAGCCGGGTGATGTTTGAAGTCATGGATATGCGCCAAGACATTTTGAGTCTGGAATACCTGGAGCAACTTTTCCGGGAGTACATCCAGAATCCCGATGCGGTGCCGCCGGAGTGGCGGGAGCAGTTCGATGCAATGCGGGCAGGGGGCGACGGGGCGTCTGACGCCGGGACAGGGGGCTCGGCGGTTGCCGGACCCCGTTTCCGTCCGTCGAGTATTTTCCATACTCCGGCCGGAACCAACGGGGGGGTATCCCACGACCAACTGCATCTGGCGAAACTGCAGGAGCGAGTGGACCTGCTGATCCGGAATTACCGCGTCCGAGGGCATATCATCGCACGGATCGATCCGCTGGGGCGCACTCGGCCTCGGCCGCCCGAGTTGGAGCCCGAGTATTACGGGTTTGCGCCGGCGGATCTCGAGTCGTCGGTTTCGACCAGTACGATTCGCGGTTCCAACCTTCAGACGATCAGGGCCGTGATTCAGCGGTTTGAGGAGACTTACTGCGGCGCGATCGGCGCCCAGTTCATGCACATCGACGATCTCGAAGCCCGCAACTGGCTGCAGCGGCGGCTCGAGAATGCCGAGCATCGCCTGAAATTGAGTCGGGCCGAGCAGGTGCGGATTCTGACCAAACTGACCGATGCCGTGATCTTCGAGGAGTTCGTGCGGACCAAGTATGTCGGCATGAAGACCTTTTCCCTCGAGGGCGCCGAGACGCTGATCCCGCTGCTGGACCTGTCGATCGAGAAGCTCGCAAGCCAGGGCGTTCATGATGTGGCCATGAGCATGTCACACCGCGGACGCTTGAACGTGTTGGCGAATATCATCGGCAAGAACTTCCACGAGATTTTTCGCGAGTTCGAGGACTTGGACGCCGAACTGTACGCTGGGGCCGGCGACGTCAAGTATCATCTCGGCCACCACAACAAATTCCGCACGGCTTCCGGGCACGACGTTCATATCTCACTGGGCTTCAATCCGTCGCATCTGGAATACGTCAACCCGGTGACGCTCGGACGATGCCGCGCAAAGCAGGATCGCACGGGCGATTCCGAACGCACGAAATGCGCGGCACTGCTGATCCATGGCGATGCGGCGTTCATCGGCGAAGGGATCGTGCAGGAATCGCTGAACCTGAGCGAACTGGCCGGATACCGGGTCGGCGGCGCGATTCACATCATCGTCAACAACCAGCTCGGCTTCACAACTCCGCCCGAGCAGAATCGTTCCTGCGCCTATGCCACGGATGTGGCGAAGATGCTGCAGATCCCCATTTTTCACGTGAACGGCGAGAATCCCGAGGCGGTGGCCCAAGTGGTGGAACTGGCTTTGGACTTTCGTGCCGCGTTCCAGCGGGATGTCGTCATTGACATGTACTGCATCCGGCGCTGGGGACACAACGAAGGCGACGAGCCGGGTTTCACGCAGCCATTGATGTACGCCGAGATCGAAAATCGGCCGACGGTGCGCGAGGGCTACCTTAGACGCCTGTTGCGCCTTGGTGAAATAACACAGTCGGAGGCAGACGAAATCGCCAACCGCAGGCAGCAGATCCTCGAGCAGGAACTTACGCTGGCGCGGCGTGAAGATTTTGTGCCGCATCGCGGAAAGCTCGAGTCGATGTGGCGCGGTTACATGGGACGCGACGAATGTTTCGTCGAAGACGTCGAGACCGGGGTTGCCCGCGAAAAGCTGGCCGAGTACATGCAGCGGCTCGCTGCCGTTCCCGAAGGCTTCCACGTGCATCGCAAGCTCGAGCGACTGATCGAGCAGAGGCGCGCTATGGCTGCCGGCGAACGGCCGTTGGATTGGGCGTCCGCGGAACTGCTCGCGCTGGCCAGCGTGTCGGTCGAGGGGCACCGCGTGCGATTCACCGGTCAGGATTCCCAGCGGGGAACGTTCAGTCAGCGGCACGCGGTATTGCACGACACGGTTGACGGCCGTACGCACATGCCGCTGCAGCATATCAGCCCGAACCAGGCGCCCGTCGAAATCCACAACAGCCCGCTCTCCGAGTCCGGCGTACTCGGGTTCGAATACGGGTACAGCCTCGTGTTTCCGGACGGGCTCGTCCTGTGGGAAGCCCAGTTCGGGGACTTCGTGAACGTGGCGCAGGTCATCATCGATCAGTTCATAGCCAGCGCCGAGGACAAGTGGCAGCACCTGAGCGGCCTTGTCATGCTCCTGCCGCACGGGTTTGAAGGACAGGGGCCGGAGCATTCCAGCGCGCGTCTCGAACGATTCCTGACGCTGGCCGCCGAAGACAATATGCAGATCATCATGCCGAGCACGCCTGCGCAGTACTTCCACGCACTGCGCCGGCAGGTCGTGAGGATGTGGCGCAAGCCCCTGGTCGTGTTCACCCCCAAGAGCCTGCTCCGGCATCCGCAGGCCGTCTCGCCGCTGGACGACTGCGCACAAGGGCGTTACCAGCGCGTCCTGCCCGACACGAAGCTGAGCGAAGGGCCGGTCGACCGCGTTCTGTTGTGCAGCGGGAAGATCTTCTACGAACTGGTGGAAGCCCGCGCGAATTTGAAATGTGAGAACGTGGCGATCCTGCGACTCGAGCAGTTCTATCCGCTGCCCGAGTCGCAACTCGCGGCGGCCCTGCGCAGCTATGCAGCGGGCACCCCGGTCTTCTGGGTGCAGGAAGAGCCGGAAAACATGGGTGCTTGGAGCTTCCTGCGGTTCCGCTGCGGAACCAAACTGCTCGGCCGTTATCCGTTCCACGGAATCACTCGGCCCGCATCCGCCAGTCCCGCCACGGGATCCGGCCGTTCCCACAAGCTGGAACAGAAAGAAATCATCGACAAGGCGTTCGAAGGCGCATAGGCGATCGACGAACCCGTATCTCCAGTGAGCGACACCATGGTGCATGAGCTGAAAATACCGCAGGCCGGCGAGTCGATCCAGGAAGTTCAGATCGGCCAATGGCTGAAAAAGGAAGGCGACGCGATCCGCCGTGACGAAACCGTCGTGGAACTCGAAACGGACAAGGCCAGCATGGACTTGCCCGCCCCTGCCGATGGCGTGCTTGTCAAAATACTCAAGCGGGACGGCGACACCGCGGCCATCGGCGAGGTCGTCGCGCTGATCGACGACGCGGCTGCTCCCGCGAGCCATGCTTCCGCAGCCAAAGCCCCGGCAGCTCAGGCCCCTGAATCGCCCGTGCCGTCGATGGCCGCGCCGGTTGTCATGCCGGCCGCGCAGCGCGTGCTGAGCGAGGCCGGAATGAAGGCGGAAAGCGTGCCGGCGTCGGGGCCCGGCGGCCGATTACTCAAGGAAGACGTGCTGCGACACGCTGAGAAGGCCGCACAGGAACGCCTGTCTGCAACGTCAGCAGTCGCCACGCCGCCGGTGCAACAGCCTGCCGCCGAGGTCCCGCCTGCCGCGACGGCGACTGCGGAAACCGTTCCGGGGGAGCGGTACGAGGAAGCCGTGCCGATGACGCCCATTCGACGGCGCATCGCCGAGCGGCTGGTCGAGGCGCAGCATGCCGCAGCGCTGCTGACCACCTTCAACGAAATCGACATGTCATCGGTCAACCAGTTACGGCAGATGTACCGCGACCGGTTTCAGGCGAAATACGGCGTGAAACTGGGGTTCATGTCCTTTTTCACGAAAGCGGCGATCGAATCGCTCAAAGAATTTCCCGCGATCAATGCTGAGATACGCGGACGCGATATCATTTACCGGAACTACTTCGATATCGGCGTCGCGATCGGCGGCGGCAAGGGACTGGTGGTGCCCATCCTGAGAAACGCCGAACGCATGAGCTTCGCCGAGATTGAGCGGATGATCGCCGAGTTCGCCGAGCGGGCCAAGTCCAACAAGATACGGCCCGAGGAACTGGCGGGGGGGACCTTCACGATCACCAACGGCGGCGTCTATGGTTCCCTGCTCTCCACCCCGATCGTCAATCCTCCGCAGAGCGGAGTGCTCGGACTGCATGCGATTCAGGATCGTCCGATTGCCAAGGACGGCCAGGTGGTGATTCGCCCGATGATGTACATTGCGCTGACGTACGACCACCGCATCGTTGACGGACGCGAGGCGGTCACTTTTCTGCGGCGCATCAAGGAAATCATGGAAGAGCCGGCCCGAATGCTGCTCGAAATCTGAGAATCCGCACTGCCGTTTTCTACCGGGAGGCCCGCATCGTGGCTGAATTTGATCTCGTCGTGCTGGGTGGCGGTCCGGGCGGTTACGTGGCGGCGATTCGCGCCGCCCAACTCGGCATGTCCGTGGCATGCATTGACGAAAACTCGCAATTGGGCGGCACATGCCTGCGAGTCGGGTGCATTCCGAGCAAGGCCTTGCTCGAATCGAGCGAGCGATTCGCCGAGACCGGCACGGCGCTGCGGGAACACGGCGTCCTGGTGGGGGACGTGCGATTGGATCTCGGCGCGATGCAGCATCGCAAACAGAGGATCGTCAAGACGCTCTCGATGGGAATCGACGGCCTGTTCAAACAGCACGGCATCGTTCGTTATCGCGGCCGAGGCCGATTGGCCGGACGCAATCAGGTCTCGGTGGAATCGGACGGCGGCCAGGAATCCGTCGCCGGCAAGCACGTCCTGATTGCCACGGGCAGCCGCCCCGCGCCGCTGCGCGGCATCGAATTCCAGGGCGACCGGATCGGCACGAGCACCGAGGCATTGAGCTACAAAGAAGTGCCGCGGCATCTCGTTGTGATCGGCGCGGGCTACATCGGATTGGAATTGGGCAGCGTCTGGCGCCGGTTGGGTGCCCAGGTGACGGTGCTCGAGGCGCTCGATCGAATTCTCCCCGGCATGGACACCGAACTCGCTTCCGCAGCGGGCAAGATGCTGGAAAAACAGGGGATGAAATTCCGGCTCGGCGTGCGGGTTTCGGCAGCGGATATTACCGACAGCGGATGCACCGTGCGCTGTGAAGGTGCCGACCCGATCGAGTGCGACCGTGTGCTGGTCGCCGTCGGGCGAATTGCGAACACCGACAACATCGGGCTTGAATCCGCGGGCATCGAACGCGACGGCCGCGGCGAGATAACGGTCAGCCACAATTTCGAAACCTCAGCCGCCGGCGTTTATGCGATTGGCGACTGCATTCGGGGACCCAAGCTTGCGCACAAAGCGTCGCACGAGGGCATCGCATGTGTCGAGGTTATCGCCGGACGGCGCGGTCACGTGAATTACGACACCATTCCGGGAGTCTGCTACACTCATCCCGAAGTGGCGAGCGTGGGCAAGACCGAGGATCAGCTGAAGCAGGAACAGCGCGAGTACCGCAAGGGCGTCTTTCCATTTGCGGCGAGCGGCCGCGCCCGGGCGCTGGGGGCGACGGAAGGCCAGGTCAAGGTGCTGGCCGACGCGAAAACGGACCGCATTCTCGGCGTGCACATTCTCGGCCCGCGCGCCGGAGACCTGATCGCTGAAGCCGGCGCCGCGATGGAGTTCGGAGCCAGCGCCGAAGATCTTGCCGCCGTGTGCCATGCTCATCCGACGCTGGCCGAATCGCTCGGCGAAGCGGCACTGGCCGTGGACCAACGCTCCATTCACATGGTCGCGAAACGCCGCTGAAACGCAGTCGTCATTCTTTGCCCAGGCCGCCTTGATCGAGTGAATACCCACTGCATAACTGCGGTGACGTTGCACAGCATCGGTGCGTCAACTCGGTGTTGTCCACTCCGGGTGACAGTATTTCGGCGTGGGGGCGTGGATGCTGGGACTTCTTTACTAACGTGGTTATGGGATCTTTCACTACACGCGCAGAGTTCGCAAGAAAACTCCCAATTGTAGGACTTTTCCCGATACCGAAGGTTGCTTTTGAAGGATAGGTTAATCAATGGTAAGGGACTCAATTAGGGTGCGAACTTAATCAGAGAATGGCACCTCAGAAGCGATGCGTGAGAAGTGGGGCGTTGCTGAACCGATAAGAGGCAGGTTTCGGGCAACGGTCAAGCAGTCGGTATGCAAAGAGGAAGCAACAGAGGAGAGAGATGCAGAAGTTAGTCACGATTCTCTTACATGACAGTTCAAGAGATTCCGGGCAACACGGAGAAGTTGAAGAGCACTTGCAGGATTATTTGTCGGAGGGATGGCGAATCACGTCGGTTACGCCGGTGGGACAAACGGGTGGACAATCCCGCGGAACACGTGCGTGGCTGGCGATTGTGCTGGTCCGAGATTAGGGGCCGGCAGAGAAGAGCACTGCGAGGGCACTGCGGTCACTTGTGGACTTCAGTGCCCTCGAGTGTTTCTTGGCTGTTCGGGTATTTCGCGGATGAGAGCCTGGCCTTTCTGTTCTCGGAAAGCCGATTGGTCAGGTCAAATCGAATCGAGGACGCCTCGGATGTAGCCGACGGATTCGGCAAGTCCCGGCAGAGGATCGTCCGCCTCGGACTCGTACTCGAAGGCGAGATAGCCTTTGAAGCCGGACTTCACGATCGCTCGCAACAGGCGCGGAAGGTCGATCACACCGCGGCCGCACGCCACCGTGTCGCCTTCTTTGCGGGCCGCCGTCACGTCCTTGATGTGGACGTCGTAAATGCGGTCGGCGCACTGCTCGGTCATCGCAACGGGATCGGCGCCGTATCGCGTCGTATGGCCGACGTCGTGGCATAGGCCGATGCGGGAATCGAGATCCTTGATGGCTTTGTAGGCAACATCCGGCGTCGGGAAGGTCTTGTCGCCGGGACCGTGATTGTGGATGCAGAGCTGAATATCGAATTCCCGGACCTTCTTGTCCAGCAGCGGCAGGACTTCGACGCTGGGCGCGGCCATGATCCGCGACATGCCTGCCGTCTTGGCATATTGGAATGCCTGATTCACCTCGGCTTCGTTGCGCATTGTCACCACGCCGCATCCGTAGAGGATGAGGTTTTCCTTCTTGACGCTCTCGGCCGCGGCCTTAATTGTCTCGGGGGTCGCTTCCAGCGGCAGGTGGAAGGACTTCAGACAGACGGCCGACAGGCCCGCCCGCTTGGCCATCTTCAGCGTCTGAGCAAGGTCGAACTTCCGTGTCGTGTAGGAAGCCAGTGCCAGGGAGAGTTTCCTCGCACGTTCGGGCGTTTCGGGGGCGACGCTCTTTTCTTCGGCATTTCCCATCAGTCCTGCCAGCGCCGCGCATGAGCCCATGGCGCCTGCGCCGGCTATCCTCAGGAAATCTCGGCGGGACGAATGCGGGTGATCCGAGGTCATGTTTAACGCTCCTCTCGATGCGTGAATGGTTGATCGTGACGGTGAACAGGCGACGTCATGGAACTCGTGGAGCACCGAAGAGTGATCGCTTCAGCGCCTTGGGGGTTTGCAGGCTTTCAATCAATGACGATACAGGGCGATTACTGAGGCGGATTCGCGAGAGCCCGTTGCGCAACGGATTTCATCTTCTCGAGACCCGTGCGGGCGACCTGCAGTGCGTCCTGCTGCCAGTAATCGCGATTGAAGAGTTCCAGCGACAGGGCGCCGCGAAAACCGCTGCGGGCGAGATCCGCGAGAATCTGAGTGAACGGCGCGACGCCGTCCCCCGGGAACACGCGGTGCGAGTCGTTCTGTTGTTCTCGTTCCGGATGTGCGGGGTAATCGTTCATGTGGAACACGTGCATCGCGGCGCCGTTGAGCAGTTTCAATCCGTGGAATCCGCTGCCGCCGCGAAACAGGTGAAAGATGTCCAGCAGCACACACGCGTCGGGATGATCGGCCTGGATCGCAACAAAGGCCGCGTCGCTCGTGCGGCTGAGCGACAGCGACGATCCCCAGATTTCCAGTTGCGGGATGACGCCCATCTGCCGGCCCAGTTCCAGCAGCGAGCGGTATCGCTGGGCGACGCGGTCGAGATTCACGCCGGCCGTCTGATTGATGCCTGCCGGCGAAGCGGCGATGCGCTTGCCGCCGATCGTGGCGATCAATTCCATGTCGCGTTTGAATTCTTCAAGGCCGCTCGCCCGCTTCGCGTCATCATCGACGGCCCAGGCCGCGAAGCCGATGGCGCCTTCGACAGTTAATCCCAGATCCGCGATTCGTTTGCCGAGTTCCTTTGCGGTGTGTCCCGACTCAACGTACTGCCTTACGTTGCGGATCCAGGGTTCGATTCCGGAGTAACCGGCCTTGGCGGCCAGCTCCGCCTCGTCGGCCGCATTCAACTTGTGGCCCATCACGGTGCCCATGTTGAGGCAGTAGCGGAACGGCGATTCGGAGGCGGGAACCGCCGATTCCAGCGGAGAGGCCGAAGCGGCGTGTTCGCACGGATTGAACGCCGCCGCGGTGGCGGCGATCGCCGCACCCGAGGCAAGAAAATCGCGACGCTGCAGACGGTGAGCCATGGAGAACCTCACATTACAGTGACCGGATCCAGATGTTGCGGAACCGCACGGGACAGTGATGGGCGCCGAACGACAGAGGAGCCTTGGGCTTCAGGCCGTCGTAACTGGCCAGCCCTGCGTGCGGCGAATTGCCGTAGATTTCCTGATTAAGATGCACGAGCACGCCGTTGTGCAGCATCGTGATGCGGGCCGGCGCGGAGAGCTTGCCCGCATTGTCGAACTTCGGCGCAGTGAACAGGATGTCGTACGACTGCCACTGGCCCGCTTTGCGGCATGCATTGACCATCGGCGGAGTCTGCGCATAGATCGACGCACACTGGCCGTCCGGGTAGATCTTCGTTTCGAACGACTCGTAAACCTGGACCTCGATCTGGCCGAGCAGCATGACGCCGTTGTTGCCGCGATTCCAGACGCTGTCGGTCGGTTCCGTCGGAATCAGGAACTCGAGGTGCAATTGGCAATCGCCGAACTCCTGTTTCGTGGCCATCGGGCCGTCGGTTGCGACCAGACAACCGTCTTCGACTTTCCACGCCGTCGGCTGCCATTGGTCGATACTCTTGCCGTCAAAAAGCACGATCGCGTCCGAAGGAGCAGGCAGGTCGCACTTGTCCGCAGGCCCGGGCTCGACACGTTTCGGCGCGGGGCGGTCGGGATCGTGGACGTGGAACCCGGACCACGGCTGGACCGGAGTGTCCTTGTATCCGAATACGCCCGATCCGTCTTTTGCATCAACGATTTTGTGTGTCTGCGCGAGCAGCGGCGATGAGATTGCGATCAACAATGCGGCGAGGGGCAGGGTCCATCGCATGATGTTGCTCCGGGGTGTGTTAGAAGGCGGCCAACAGACTGTTGGAGAATACCCGATTCCAAGTG
Organism: uncultured Planctomycetaceae bacterium; assembly: GCA_903863885.1. GTDB lineage: Bacteria > Planctomycetota > Planctomycetia > Pirellulales > Pirellulaceae > CAIPEB01. The sequence goes on from CAIPEB010000036.1 coordinate 23,424, forward strand.
CGGCTGCACGTGCGACGGTCCTCTTCTTCAGGACGGTTTGTCTGAACCGTCACGTGTCTCCTGTCTCGCGATCACTCGTCGGACGGATCAGTCGCTCCGTCCTGTCGAGTTGCTGCGTCCCTCGGACGCACCGTACCCAATTCGTCCCGCTCGATCGAGCGATTCTTCGACGGGCGGCTCAGCGGAGGGGATCAGGATTCGACCAGAAACGCGGTCAGCGAACGTGCACCATGTGCTCCGATGACGAGCGACTGTTCGATATCGGCCGTCTTGGAGGGCCCCGACAGGAACAGTCCGAATTGGCGCTGGCCGAGCTTCACTCGCTGGTAGGCCTCGTGCATGTTGCTGACCAGTTCACGCGCCGGCACCACCAGCGCGAGGTGCTGGGTCAGGAAGTACAGCACGCGGTGTTTGATCGATTCGTCGGTGACCCAGACGGCCGCGTTTTCCGCCACGCCGAATTCTCCCGGCGCGATGAAGAAATCGACTTTTTCCAGATCGTGCGGGTCGCCGGCCGCGTCGAGATCCACGTTGGCCCGGGCAATTCCGGCAACCCGGCTGCAGATCTGGCGGGCGTTCTGGTATGCCGGGATCTTTTCGAGTTCCGCGTTGACTTCGGCCAGCGAGCCGACCGTGATCGCGCGGCCGCCCACCGCGGCGAGCACCTCGGCGAATTGCCGGCGTGGATCGTCGCTGGTCGTCCACGGACCTCGCAGATCCGGAAGTGCGACCGGTTCAAGGGTAGTGCGCCGCAACTGGTCGAGTATCGCCTGTCTGCTGTTATCGGCCATGGTTCTTCTGCTGTCTCTTGCGATAGAGTTCGCGGAAACTGTGGGGAGGGAACGAGGGTACTTCGCGGTGCTTGCCCCAGGCATTCAAGGGGTTGTACAGCGTCCAGCGGGGCATCCAGGGCATGAAGGTCCGGGCGAGTTTTCCTGCGAGGGTGTACATCCACGTGTTGCGCAGCACCAGGCTGCCGCATTTCATCATCGCGCGTTTCGTCCAGGGCAGGGCCTTTTGCGCCGCCAGATCTCCGCGCCAGGTGAGCAGCATCTGGTGCAACGGAATCTTCACCGGACAGACGTCCGAGCAGGAACCACAGAGGCTGCATGCGTAAGGCAGACTGTAATATTTCTTGGGCTCGCGCAGCGGAGCGAGCACCGATCCGATCGGCCCCGGAATGACGGCGTGGTAGCTGTGGCCGCCGCTGCGCCGGAAAATCGGACACGTGTTCAGGCACGCGCCGCAGCGAATGCACTTGAGCGAACTGCGGTATTCCTCGCTTTCGCGGAATTGGCTGCGGCCGTTGTCCACCAGCACGATATGCAATTCGCCGCCGGGAATCGGGCCGTGAAAGTGCGAGGTGTAGGTCGTGATCGGTTGGCCAGTGGCCGAACGGGCGAGCAACCGGGTGAAGACCGCCAGGTCCTGGGTTCGCGGCACGAGTTTCTCGATTCCCATGCAGGCGATGTGAATCCTGGGCAGCGATACGCCAAGGTCCGCATTGCCTTCATTGGTGCAGACCACCACGCCGCCTGTTTCTGCAACGGCGAAGTTGACGCCGGTCATGCCAGCCTCGGCGTTCATGAACTTGTCGCGCAGGTGTCCGCGCGCCGCCTCGGTCAGGTAGGTCGGATCACTCGCGCCTTTCTCGGTGCCCAGCCGATCGTGGAACAGTTCGCCGACCTCCTCCTTCTTGATGTGAATGGCCGGCAGCACGATGTGGCTGGGGGGTTCGTTGCGGAACTGCACGATGCGCTCGCCGAGATCCGTATCGACAACTTCAATGCCGTTCTTTTCCAGATGCGGATTCAAGTGGCACTCTTCCGTCAGCATCGACTTGCTCTTTACGATGCGGCGGATGCCGTGCTTCTTCAGGATTTCGAGCACGATGCGGTTGTGATCTTCGGCGTCGCGGGCCCAATGCACGACCGCGCCGAGCCTGGTTGCATTCCGCTCGAATTCTTCCAGATACTCGGGCAGCCGGCTCAGCGTATGCAGCTTGATCTGCGATGCGGCCTCGCGCAACTGTTCCCACTCGGGAACGGATGCGGCCGCCTTATCACGCTTCGCGCGAACAAACCAGAGTGCCTTGTCGTGCCAGTGCATGCGTGAGTCGTTGGCGACGAAATCGGCAGCTTCCAATGGATGGCTTCGTACGGCAGTGCCCATGGGAGACTCGTTATCCGTGAGATATTTCGCTGTTCAAGTTCCAAGAGGTCGGGCCGATTCGAAGTCAGGCCCGCGGATGAATTCCCGTACCGATCCGTGTTCAATCGCTGAGTTGCTGGCCGGCGAATATCTGAGCCACGTGCATGACTCGCAGCGGCATCTTTTGGCGCCGGATCAAAGCCTGCAAATGCATCAGACACGACATGTCGGCCGCGGTGATCACCTCGGTGCCGGCCTGCAGATGATCCTGCAGGCGGTCCATCCCCATCGCGCTGGAAATAGCTTCCTCGTTGATGGAAAACGTGCCGCCAAAACCGCAGCATTCGTCCGGGCGACTCAGTTCCGTGAACTGGATGCCCTCCACCGTCTCGAGCAGTTGGCGGACCTTGTTGAATTGCGGCACCATCAGTTCACTCGCTGCCCCCAACCGCAAAGCGCGATGGCCGTGACAGCTGTTGTGCAGGCCGACGCGATGAGGGAAGCGGCCGCCGATGCGGTCGACTTTCAACACGTCCAGCAGGAATTCGCAAAGCTCGAACGTGTTCCGCTTCAATTCCTCGAACCCCGGCATGCCGTGCAGATACTCGTCGTAATGATGCCGCACCATCGACACGCAGCTGCCGGACGGGCAGACAACGTACGGATAGTCCTTGAAGATCTTCAGGAACTTGACGGCCAGCGGGCGAGTGTCTTCGCAGCAGCCCGTGTTGGCCATCGGCTGGCCGCAACAAGTCTGTTCGACGGGAAAGTCCACTTCGACGCCGAATTTCTGCAACACGTCGACCGTGGCCAATCCGACTTCCGGATACAGCTGGTCGATGTAGCACGGGATAAACAGGCCCACGCGAACCGGACGGCCATTCATGGATGCAAACCTGTGGAGGGAACCAATCGGGAGTGTTGAGGACGCTTCGTGCGAGTTGTCTGGCAACTCGGCTCCAGCGGTCGTCCAGTATAACCGATGGCGACAGCAAAAGGGTAACCCCATTGCCAATCAGTGTTTGCCCGCCGCTTCGGCAACCTCGTTATTTCTGCGATTCAGCATCGGCTGGACACCGTGCAAGCCGCGGAATTTCTTTTTTCCGGGTTGCTCACGTTCTCCAGTCTCTCTTGACCCGCGGCACCGCAGCGAATACCGTCCCCCGGCCTTAGTCTGCGCGCTTCGCGTTACCGCAGATGCCGGATGCCGGAAAGAGGTTTTTCAGACTCCCGACTCCCGACTCCCGACTCCCGACTCCCGACTCCAGACTCCAGACTCCATCAGACAAGTGATTACCATGCGGCATAGCCGTACGATACTCGGCGTTACGATATTGCTCTGGCTCGCCGGCGCTCTTGGCTGGCTGCCACTGGCCGGGCTTTGTACGGACGCGCGGGGAGCCTCCGCCTTTTCGACAACGTTCTGGGTGAACACCGAG
>CAIPEB010000037.1 GCA_903863885.1 uncultured Planctomycetaceae bacterium
TCCTTTCTTGATAGGCCCCCTATTTCATCTCTATCTGCTGTCGCCGCTAGCACTTGTGGCTGCGGGCGACCGGTTGCGCCTGTTGCAGAATCGCTGTTGCACTCGCAGTTGAGTGAAGGCGGGGCGGGCGAGGCGACGGTGCGATTCCGCCAGAAAAATGGCGGGGTGGTCTGGGGCAACGTGGCGGCATCGCTGGTCCGTGACTTGGCGGGGAATCCCACGGGAACGGTCGCGATGGTGCTGGATATTACTCAGCAGAAAAAGGCCGAGGAGAATCTCCGTCGGAGCAAAGAACGGCTGGGGCTGGCCGTGGACGGCGCTCGACTGGGGACGTGGAATTGGAATCTCAATTCCGACGAGATCACCTGGTCGGACCGAGGGCTCGCGGCGCTGGGGTTCAAGCCGGAGGACGGCCCTGTGATGAACTATGCACGAGCCATCACGGTCCTGCATCCGGACGACCGCGACAAGTTGGAAAAAGAAGTCCGTCTGGCTATCGAAAATCGGGGCGATTTCTCGATGGATTACCGCGTGTGCTTGCCGGACGGATCCCAGCGATGGATTCACTCGAAGGGTCGCGTCTACTGTGACGAGGACGGCACTCCGGCGCGAATGGATGGAGTCGTTCTGGATATCACTGATCGCAAACGGGCTGACGCGGCGCTGCGCGAAAGCGAATACAAGTACCGCGTGCTATTCGAGAGTTCGCGCGACGCGATCATAATCGCCGACGAGACCGGCCATTGCTACGACTGCAATTCGGCCGCGGTTGAAACATTCGGCTGTGCGGACAAGCGGCAGTTGCTGGATCTGGGGATGGTCGGTCTGTCGCCGGAACGGCAGCCCGACGGACTGTTGTCCCGTGACGTTTTTAAGCGGAACGCGGCCGAAGTACTCGCCGCCGGCGGGCTCTTTGAATTTCAGCACCGGCGGGCGGACGGCACGCTTTTTCCGGCCGAAGCCTCGGTAAACACCATTCAGATCCAGGGGCGCCGGTTGCTTCACGGTGTGGTGCGGGATATCTCGGATCGAAAGCAGGCCGAGGAGGATCTCCGCACGCTGACTCAGACGCTCGAACAGCGGGTTGTGGAGCGGACTGTCGCGATCCAGATGCTCTACGATATTGCCGCGATGGCGAATTCCGCAAAGAGCACGGATCAAGCGATCATGCATTGCCTGAGAAAAGTCGCAACGTACAGCGACTGGCGCTTTGGGCATGCTCTTCTGCCGACCGCCGACATTCCGGACCAACTGGCGGCCGCATTCTCGTGGTACGGCGCGGATCTCGACAAGTGGCTGTCGTTCCGCGATGCGACGTTCTCTCTGCATTTTCGCCGCGGGCAGGACCTGCCGGGACGAGTCTTAGCCAGCGGCAAACTGGAGTGGTCCAACGACGTTCGGCAGGACTTGGAGCGAACGCGGGCGGCGCTGGCAGCCGAATTGGGAATCAAGACGTCGGTGGCGTTTCCGGTTCCGCTGGGTGACAAGATAGTCGCCGTACTGGAGTTCTTCTCCGACCGCGTCATTGAACCGGGCAGCCAAATCGCTGCAGCGATGGTAGGAGTCGGTCTGCAACTTGGCCGAGTCATCGAGCGGAATCAGTTCGAGGAGCATCTGCTTGCAATTGCGGACCACGTACAGCTGCGTGTCGCCCAGGATCTGCACGACGACATCGGCCAGGAACTCACCGGGTTGCGACTTCAGACCGCGGTCCTGGCCAAAGGGATTCCGCAATCTGCTCAGTCCATTGAGAAGATCGTTGGTGACATTGCGGCCGCGCTTGACAGGACGCACAACAAGGTTCGCAAGCTCTGTCAGGGGATGTTGCCGTATCAGTTGGAACAGGGGTGTCTTGCTGGCGCTCTGAACCACCTCGCAGCCGTCACCAGCGAAAACTCGCAAGTTCGCTGCGAATTCAGTTGCCTGGCGGCTGATCAGGTCTTCGATGAACGTGTTTCCGCGCACTTGTACCGCATCGCTCAGGAAGCGATTGCCAACGCGCTGCGACACGGCAAGGCCACGTCCATTCTCGTCTCGCTGATTCGGGAAGGCGAAGAAGCGGTTTTGCGCATCGAGGATAATGGATCCGGGCTTGCCGGCAGTTCAGTTGATTCCCAGGGCATGGGACTTCGGATCATGCGGTATCGCGCAAGCCTGCTGGGGGCGAAGCTTGAGATTTACGCTGCACCCGCGGGCGGTACTCGCGTCGTGTGCCGAGTAGACGCGGAACGGCACAAATCGCAGCAGAACCTGGCCCCCTCCGGCTGGTTCTGAGGTGAAATCGGATGTTCTTGTCGACCGTTCGGGACGGTCGAACTCCGAAGCAAGATGCAACGCCTTCCAGTTCCTCTTTCCCGCTGAAACCGCACGCACGAGGGTTTACGCCCGGATGGCCGGTTGTGCAGTTGCAGCTTTCGACGTATCTGCGTCGGGATCGATCCTCGGGAACCCGTTTGGCCATGAACGGCGAGGCTTGACACGCGGCGGTCATTGGCTCACAACGTGTTTGGGGATCGCCGTTCAGACGGCGGCAGGACGTCTGGATGAGAACGTCACAAATGGAAGGGTGCGCCCATGCGTTCGATATTTGGCTTCGCGATGTGCTGTTTGCTTTTCGCTGCCGCATCGGGGGCTGAGTCGGTTGTCGGCAAAAGGCCTTACGAGATGGATTGGGCAGGTCGTTTCAAGGACGACCACCCGCCGATCGTGGATTTCGAGGGACTGCAGGGCTGGACGGTGCGGACCAGCGACTCGGCGGCCACGATTGTCGCCACTCGCGAGCAACAGTTGTGGGACAATTCCGTTGCCAAGTTCACCTACCGCGCAACTGGCGACAACCCCGCGTATCTCATTGCTCCCGCCAATCCGGTCAAGATCGCGAGTGCATTCGACGCAGTGAGTCTTTGGGTGTACGGCAACAACTGGTCGTACGCCCCGGACCCGAATACCCCCATGGTGTCGATCACCGCGAAGTTTCTCGATTCCCAGGGCCGCGCGGTGAATGTGCCGCTGGCGACCGTCACTTGGGAAGAGTGGCACCTTTGCACCCGTCGCCTGTCACCCGAGCAGATCGGCATGGTAAAAAGCGGCGCGAGTTTCGTGGGTCTGGAAATCGGCAACGGGCGCAACAAGGAAGACCGTGTGTTGTACTTCGACAACCTCGCGGTCTTCACCGAGCAGTTTCCTCCGCTGAAGTTCGACCCGCGTCCGGAACGTGGCATCGCGATGTTTCCAGGCCAGGGCAGCGGCACCAATACCGGACCCGGCAAGCTTCCGTTCCCGAATCGGCCTGAGACGATTCTGCCCGACAACCTCGTGAAGGACTTTCAGACTTCGGTTCGGCAGGAAGACGAGAGCTTTGTTTTCACTTACACCGGAAGCGACGGTTCGCTCACGTATGTGATGAAGCCCAACTCGGGCACCTGGTCGGATGTAACCGTGCGATGGGGACATGGTACCGTGATCCATCCGCTGGTCGAAGGCGGAGTGTGGCTGCTGGTCGATGGCAAAGCGGTCAAGCCCGAAAAGCTGGAACCGCTGGGAACGAAGCTCGAGGGGCAAGCGGTCGTCTCGAAATGGCGAGCCAGCGCTGCCGGGGTCTCTACCGAAGTCACTTACACGTTTCGACTGTGGAACAAATCGCTGGTGATAGATACGGTCGCTATGGGCGGAAATGTGGCTGAGGTGCGCTACGGGCATGCCGAGGGATTGGAAAACCCGCGGTTGGTCACCAACCCGTTTTATCACTACGGCTATCAGGCATCGGATCGTCCCGCCGTAGCGATCAGCGGCTCGGCAAATCAGCCGTTGTTCATCACCGGCAACACCGACTGGTATCTCTCGAACGCTTCGGTTCCCTTCTCGGCCAACTCGGTGCACGAAGGTAAGACGAGTTTTCAGGGGGGCGTTCGGTACATCAACAAGAACGATGGCAATCGCAACGATTGTTTCGAGCGGTTCTTTGTCTCGGTGTCTCCCCGCTACGAAGAAGTCCTGCCGACCGTGCCGAATCCGAAGTCTCCCTATATGAGTATTGCGGGCACACACGTCTGGCGGGCGCATGGTGCGAGCAACCGCAAGGAGGATTCGGCGTACTGGACCAACATCTGGCGCTATGGGATGCGGCAGTGTCTGATCACGGACCATGAAACCGGCTGGCGGGACGGCGGCGAGAGTTTCACTTTTCGCACCAAGGCTGCGCCGGGCAAGGGCGGGGATCAGGGACAGTTCGAGTACGCGCGATTGATGCAGGATAAACTCGGATTCGTCTACGGGCCTTACAACAACTACACCGACTTTGCACCGGTTAACGAGTTCTGGAGTTTCGACCTGATCAGCCGCACTCCGGACAACCAGTTGCAGGGAGCTTGGATGCGCTGCTACGCACCCAAGCCGGCCCGCGCGGTCGAGTACTGCGCAAAGCTCGCTCCGATCATCCAGGAAAAGTTTCACTTCAGCACGGCGTATTGCGACGTGCACACGGCCGTCGCTCCGTGGGAACGCGTGGACTACGACGCTCGAGTGCCGGGAGCCGGGACCTTTGCCGCGACTTTCTACAGCTACGGCGAAATCATGCTGCACCAGAAAAACGCGTGGAAAGGCCCCGTGTATTCCGAGGGGAACCATCACTTTTATTACAGCGGTCTGACTGACGGTAACTACGCCCAGGACCGCGGCTACGACATCCCGAACAGCCCCTGGCTTGTGGATCTCGACCTCCGGAAGATGCACGACCTCGACTGCAATTTCGGCATGGGCGCCGAGAGCATGTTCTACGGCGAGAAAGGGCCGGCGGCCGGAGGGCCGAACGGTGTCGATGTTTATACGGACCGTTTTCTCGCAGCGACGGTTGCCTTCGGGCATCCCGGTTTCCTCTGCGGAGGCGGATTGGACAAGACGCTGCGAGGGTATTACATGATCCAGCAACTCGCCGCGAACTACACGCTCTCGCCGGTCAAGAGCATCCGCTACATGGATGCTTCCGGGCAGCTGTTGGATTCCTCGGCCGCAATCGCCTCGGGCGCGTATGCGCGAAACCAGATCGTGACCGAGTACGAGAACGGGACCCTGACGGCCGTCAACGGCAACAAGATCGAACGCATGAAGTTCGAGAACTGGGATCTTCCGCCTGACGGCTACGTTGGGCGCACGCGCGACAACTCGGTGCGGGTGGCCAGCACGGATTCCGGCGCGGGCACACCGCGATATGATTACTGCGTGTCTCCGGCTTACATCTACGTCGACGGTCGCGGGGCTTTCACGCGACAGGAAATGGCCGCGTCCGGCGGGCTCGCCGTCTGCCGGGCGGCCGGTGATAAGCAGTGGGAGATTATTCCCTATCAAAACGCCGAGTGCGGATTCAGGCTTCCTCCGGCGACGGCCGTGGCGCTGGACAAGGACTGCAAGGAAATCGGTCCCGCCGAGTTGCGCGTTGCTCGGGGGCTCACGTATGTCGTGCCGGTGAAAGACGCATTCAGCTATTTGTTGACAGCAACCGGAACCGAGGCAATTGCCTCCGCCGCGCAACCGAAGTTGCGGGATCGGGCCATTGCCGGAGAAGTTCTCTCCGCGACGATCGGCAAAGAACATTCAATCCAGATGCCGGCCGATGCCAAGCCGGGGCAGCGCATCTGGCAGCAGATCGAGGGACAGTGGTTCGACTTCACCGTCGTGCCGCTGGCCGAGGTCGAGCCCTCGCTTGCCGAGGGTAAGTTGACGCTTCGCATCCGGAGCAATCTCGCTGCGAAGGACACCTGTCGAATCCAACTGCTCGGCCAGAGCCGGGAAGTGGAACTCGCTCCGAGCCAGACGGTGGATGTGGAATTCAATCTCGGGCAGCCGACCGAGGAAAAGGCCGAGTTGCTCGCAATCAAATTGTCGGCGCGCGGGCTTGAGCAATGTGTCGAACGCGGGCTGCGCACAGTGCGAGGTCCGATGATCGTGGCAGCGCTGCCGGCCAGTTTTGGCACGGGGATGTGTCTGCGAGGCGGCCAGGAGACCGGTGACTTTGGCTTGACGGCCGGCCACGTCGTTTCACGTCCCGTTGCCTGCGGAGGTGCTACCAAGGACGCCGTTTTCATGCACCCGCCGTACCAGGGCGGTGTTGGGTATGCCTTTGCAGCGTATGACGCGGTTTCGTTGCCGAAGGACCAGCCTGCCGCGTTCCGCGCGCTCGTCGGAAAAGAGGACGGCAGCGATCCCGGCGATGGGATTCTCTACAAGGTTGTCGTGACAGACTCGTCGGGAGCGAAGACGGTGGCTGCTGAGAAGACGGTCAAGCGGCACGAATGGCTGCCGATCGAGGCCGACTTGTCGAAATGGGTCGGAAAGAACGTGCGGATTCAATTGATCTCCGACGTCGGAGCGAATGACGGGCCATCGGGGGATTGGGCGTGCTGGGCGGAGATTCGCATCGAAAGCCTGCAACCGGTGCTGCAGAGGACTCTCGAGCCGAGCGGGGATGCGTATCGACGCGACCGCGCTCCGATGCCGCTGTCCGGAGTGACCGTCCCCGATTTGCGGCGGGCCGTGAGCGGAAAACTGCACTATGACGGCAACGGCTTTTCCGGCGGCGGCGCTTACGGTTGTTCTGCGATTCTCAACGGCGTCGATATGGGGGCCATGACTCCCGCCGGCGGCGATGAAATCAAGGGGATCTGGGACGTGAACGTGACGATGCCTCTAACCGCTGAAGCCATTGCGAAATTGGGACGGCACAACACGCTCGCAGTGTCCAACCCCAATAAAGACTGGTTCAAGATCCGGAGGTTCTGGATCGAGCTGGAATTGGCTGATGGCCGGAAGATCTCAAGCGATGTTGCCGCCGCAGCCTTTGCACAACCGCCCAACTGGCCTTATGCCGAAGGTGTGCTTGTCCCGCACGGCCAGGACATCACGGTCGATCTGTGGTTTGACGTGCCAACTCCGTGATGGCCGTCGTGTGTGAAGGTTGTGCATCCCGCAAATCGGCCGCCCGGACCTCCGGCGGACTGGTCCAATCGGAGGCGAGCCAGAGGATCAAGGTCCCGTCCCAACTGCCGGTGAGCGCGTTGCGTCCGTCGGGCGAGAAGCCGACCGTCGTGAGTTCGCGGGAGTGGCCTCGCAGCGTGAGGATTTCCTTGCCGGTATCGGCGTCCCAGATCTTGGCGGTCTGGTCCTGACTTCCGGTGATGACGCGGTGTCCGTTGGGTGAGAACGCGACGCTGGTGACGCTGGCCGTGTGCCCTTGCAGGCTGTAAGGAAGCTCTTTGCCAGTCGAGGCATCCCAGAGTTTGGCCTGGTTATCCTCGCCGCCCGTGACGATCCTCTTGCCGTCGCGCGAGAACTCGCCGTGCAGCACGGCCTGCTGGTGCCCCTGCAGCACGAGCAGTTGTTTTCCGGTGGTTGCATCCCAGATGCGGGCGGTCTTGTCGTTGGACGTCGTGAGAATGCGGGTTCCATCAGCCGACCACGCTGCGCTTGTGACTCGCTGTTCGTGTCCCCGCAGCGTCTGCAGCACTTTTCCCGTCTTGGCGTCCCAGATGCACGCGGTCTTGTCATCACTGGCCGTCACGACTCGCGTGCCATCGGGCGAAAAGCGAGCGTCATTGATGAACTGGGTGTGCGCTCCTTCGAGTCGCAGTTGCGCGATACCCGTCTCGACTTGCCAGATTCTTGCCGTGTTGTCCCAGCTGCCAGTGACGACACGCGTGCCATCCGGCGAAAAATCGGCGGACGCTACGGAACTGTGCGGGCTGAAACGCATTCCCTGTTGTCCGGTTTTCAGATTCCAAAGGCACGCTTCGTTTCCTCCGACCGTGAGCAACTGCGTGCCGTCCGGCGAATAGATGGCCGACCATGCGGGGCTGAGTTCGGCAACTACATTCTGTCCGGTCTGGACATCGGTCAAGCTGGTTGGAACCTCGCGGAGTTGCTCCACATCCCAGATTCGAACACCGCCCTCGGCGGTGGTGCTGGCTGCTCGTTTACCGTCCGGGGAAAACGCCACGGCGTTTGTGGCTTCGTTTGTGCCGGGCAGCGTGCCGACGAGCGAACCCGATGCGACATCCCAAAGGCGAAGCGTCCTGTCCGCGCACGCCGTCAACACCCGGCGGCCATCGGGTGACAGCGCCATGGCAACCACCGAGTCCGGATGCTTCAAGATCCAGGGCAGCCTTTCCTTGCCGGTCGCGACATCCCATTGAGCGACGGTCTTGTCGGTGCTGGCCGTAAGCACGGCATCCCCGGCCGGGAGGAAGCAAGCGGCTGTGACGTTTCGCGAATGACCCTCGGCCTCCCATCGAACGTTGCCTGTGGCGACATCCCACAGGCGGCAACGCCCTCGGGCATCGGCGGTAAAGAACAAGCGACCATCGGGGGAGATTGCCACAGCGGTGATTTCGGACCGGTGTCCTTCCAGCTTTCGAATCAAGCGTCCCGACTCGGCGTCCCATACCTTGGCCGATTTGTCGTCGCTGCCGGTCAAGAGTAACTTGCCGTCGCGCGAGAGATCCACAGCGCCCATCGTCCCGGAATGTTCGAGCGATGCGGATTGGGTTCCGGTGGCTACGTCCCAGATACGCGTCGTATTGTCCACGGCGGATGTGACGATGCGCCGGCTGTCCGGAAAGAACAACGCCCTGGTGACGAGGAATGCGTGTCCTTCCTTGAACTGTCGGATTTCTTTTCCCGTCAAGGCGTTCCAGAGTTTAGCGCTGCGATCACGACTTGCGCTCAGTATCTTCTGGCCGTCCGGCGAAAAGGTCGCGTCGAGGACCGCATCCCGATGTCCTTCGAGCACTCGGCCCTGCAGCACTCGTGTCTCTTCATATCCGGCGATGCTCCAGAGCTTGGCCATGTGGTCGTGGCTGCCCGAAAGAACCCATTCGGAATCAGGTGCGAAGCAACAGGATTGCACGTATCCGGCGTGCCCTCGCATCGTCTTCAGCAACTTCCGCCGTGCGGCATCCCAGACCCTGACCGTGTTGTCCTGTCCGCCGCTGAGCAGCAACTGGCCATTGGCCGAGTATTGCAGGCTCCGCACGGCCGCCATGTTTCCCTCGAGAGCAAAGACGTCCGAGTTCTTGCCGTCCGGTTGTCCGGCTGTTGAACCGAATTCAAACGGCCTCACCTTGTCGGGATCCCAGAGGAGAATGCGACGATCGTAGCCGCCGCTGGCCACGATCTTGCCGTCGGGCGAGAATCTCGCCGAATAAACGGGGCCGACGTGACCCTGGAAAGGCGGACCGGACTGCCGCGTCTGGACCGACCAGACCCGCACGGAGCCATCCTGGCAGGTGGTCACGATCCGCTGTTCATCGGGCGAAAAAGCCGCCGACCAGACCCACCACTCATGTCCTTGAAATACCGCTGAAGTGCCTGACTCAAGCTCCCAGAGTCGGGCCGTCTCGTCGTAGGAACTCGTCAGCAATCGTTTGCCGTCGCGCGAGTAGGCCACACTCAGGACGGCGTCGCGATGTCCCGGATAGGCCCGTATCAACTTGCCCGTCTCGGCATCCCAGACCTTCAGGTAGTCGGGCCGCTCGTTGGTTCCCGTTGCAACCTGCCGTCCATCGGGCGAGAAAGCCGCGGCGAAAACGTACTGGCCGCCGGTCTGAATCGACACGAGCTGCTTGCCCGTGTCGACGTCCCAGATACGAGCGATGCCGCCCCATCCGCCGGTGACGAGACGCTTGCCATCGGCCGAGAGCGCGACTGCATCGATCGGCTGCTGGGCGTCGAAGGTGCGAACGTCCTGCGTGCAGAGATGCATCAGGCGTCCCCATTCCCAATCACGCAGGTGAGCGGGGCAGTCTTGCAACAGCGCCAGCGCGCGGTCGAACGCTCGTTCGTCGATCTTGGCGGCGGCCAGCCCGATCCGGGCAATGTATGCTCCGTACTCCTCCTGTTTTCGAGCTGTTTCCGCGGAGCGTTGAGCGATTTCCGCTCTTGAACGCTGCTGGTCGGCCACTCCTTTCTGGCGGACTGCTTCGTCGGTCTGCTGCTCGGCGATCTTCTTTTGCTGCCGCGCGATCTCGGCCTGTTGCTGAGCCAGGAGACGCTGCTCCTGGGCTTCGCGGGTCTTCCGGTCGGCGATTTCCCGTTGCTGGACGGCTTCACGGCGTTTGAACTCGGCTACTCCCTCGGCTTTGCGAGCGTTGTCGGCCTCCGCACGGATCCAGAAGAAGGCGACCGTGATCACGACAAGAGTCGTTGCGACGAGTCCGGCGCCGATTCGCTTGGCGGTCTTCAAACGCTGCTGGCGGGCGTCGCGTTCCTGCCGAGCCGCCGAGATTTCCTCGAGCAGTGACTGGTGTTGGGGATCGTCGGCGATCAGCAGGCTTGCGCCGAGATCGTAGTCTCCCTTTCGCAGCGCGGAGCGCGCGTAGGCCTCGCTCGCGCGCAGGAAACCCTCTCGGGCCTGGCCGTTGCCGTCCCAGAGTTCGTAGGCCTCTTCAAACGCGAATCTCGCTCGAGCGAATGTTTCGTAGTTTTCCTCCCGCTCGGCCTCCTCCAGTTCGACTGCGGCCCTTGCGGAAAGAGACGTGCTCTCCGAGTGGGATTGAAATTCCCGGATGGCGTCCTGGAACTGGCTGACGGTCGCGTAACGATCTTTGGGCTCGGTGGCCATGGCCTTCATGGCCACGCCCATCAACTCCCCGGTCTTGTCGGTTGGCCGGATCACGTTGCGTGCTGCGTTGGCCAGGCAGGCCCTGACGCTCTGTCCCTCGTGCGGCGGATCGCCCGTCAGGATTTCAAAGAGAATGGCCCCCAGCAGGTAAATGTCGCTTGGGATGCCCACCGA
>CAIPEB010000038.1 GCA_903863885.1 uncultured Planctomycetaceae bacterium
ACCAGTCCGAGTTGCTCTTGCAGAAACGCATTGACCTCCGGACCGTGCGACCGATGATTCCGGACATCAATCAAATACCGATGCAACAGATCGTGGGCCTGGATGAGCGGCCGCAATCGCGTACCCGATTTCGGCGTCACTTGCGCCGGTGATACAGTAATTGGACGTGTGTACGCTCGTCGGCCGTTCCTCGTGTGACTGATACAGCGACTTTTTGAGCGTCGCCGGGAGTCCAGTATAGCAGCGTAGCCGACAGAGTGCGTTCACCGGCATTCCGCAGCAGCATAGCACTGGGGGCGTCGTCGCGGCTCCGTACACCGACAATTCCAGCAGCACCAGGCAGCGTAAAATCGAGGGGTTTTTCAGCCACATCGAGTCCTGCCGTTTTTGCATAGAAACGCACCACCTTCTCAAACGAATCCTGGGTCGTGTACTGTCCTGTCCCGGTGGTTGGCAGCTCTCCGGTTGGACGCCCTTCGTCCAGCAGGGCTGAACCCGGATACACCCATTTCTCAAACGTTTGAGACGTTGCGTCCGTATCGTCAGCAGTCTGGGCCATCATCGGGAAAATCGCGACAAGCAGCAGTGTAATTGGCCATCGAAAGGTCATCGCTTGTCATCTCCATTACGAGGGGCCGATCTGCAATGCCGAAATTTGTAATTCTCCAGCCGGGAAACTGCGCTCGTAATTACTTACGACGGCCGCTCCGGCGGCGCACGACGAATTCGGATCACCCGTGAATGTAGAGGGCCGCTGACCGACCGTCAAACTGTTGCGATGCAGCAGTGCGACGGGACGCTGTGGCATTTGCGACTGACGGCGGAGCGGGGGCGGAAAATAGTACGGGCTGTTCACAGGCTTGGCCTGCCGACTCGACACATGGAGCCTTGGCGATGGCGGGCGTCGGACTTCGCACGGAAGGTCCCCGTGTGGGGGCCGGGGCGGGGAGGCCGACCGGCTACCTGATTCGGGGGTTCTTGCTCTACCGATTTGGCACGAACTTCCAACGCATTGTGATGTCCTGTTCAGTCGCTTCGACGACAAGGAAGACTGACTGGGATACGGTTTCTCCCGGACTCAAGACAGTGCGATTGTCCTGGGGACCGTACGTCATGAAGTATCCCGCCTTATCGACCTCCACGCGGAACCATTCAGCGGGTTTGATCGGCACTCCCTTGCTGGACGTGTTCGTTGCCGAGAGCGTACATTCAACCATTTGCTGCTCCCGTAGAGATTCAGGAAACCCCTTTACCTGAAGCACGACCGGTTCATCGGCCGTATCGTAGGCCAGTTTCACCTTCAGGTCGCGATCTGTGCTGGGGAAAAGGCTTTGGAAGCCCGTTGCGGTGACTGCGAAGGCGTACAACCACTTCCTCTTGTCGCCGGGGCGGCTGCGCTGCCGTTCGTCCAACAGCCCCCAACAACCAGCGCTCGCTCGGAAAGCCACGTCGGAAAAGCCATCGCCGTCTACGTCCTCCAGCAGCAATTCTTGATTTGCGGTTCGGTTGTAGGTCCAGCAGCAAGCCCAATCAACAACGCACTTGTCCACCAAGAGAAAGGCCATCGAGAAGTCGGTCCCGGGCATACTCATGGCCGGCGCGGCGAGGAAGATGAGCTCAGCCGCTTTCCCGTCCTTGGTCTTCACGGGCTGTCGGATAGGAGAATTGAAGCAATCCCATTTCGATTCTTTGTACCAGTACCCCAGTTCGTGCCGCGCCGAGATGGCTCTTTGGCCGCGCTTGGATAGGCCGTCCGAAAGCTCCTTGAAAGTGGCGTCACGGACAGAAGGTCTCGACATGCCGTCGGGTTCCGCAGCGGATATTGGTTCGACCGACCATGTCGCAATGACCGCCATCAGGAGAAGGGTTCGCATCGAAATCATCCGTGGTGCCCGAACTTTGTAATTGTGCCGCCGGGCAATCGGCGTAGCACTTCGATACCATGGCCACTGGGCGGCATAGCGGACAACTGCGAATCAAGGGCCCAAGTGTCGGCAAGTCAATCAACGACGGCCACCCGTCCCACGTTGTGCCGACTTGCGTGTTTCGCCGGACGAGTGAGGGACGGAGCTGCTGTCGTCTTCCCGAACAGCTTACCATGGAGGACTTCCAAGTCGGAGAGTCCCAAAGGCGCTCGCACGCCGATCCTCGTCCTGCCACCCACCTTCCCCGCCGTGTCGCCCACGTTGGCCCCACGTGGCGTTCCTGTGGGAGTTCCGAGGAACGCGTCGACTCCCCCAACCGCTACGCGAAACGCGGCGACTTAGGCGACGAAACGGGGGAGCATTTTGGTGCCGCCCTTGGTGCCGAGCTGTTTCCGAAGGGTGCCTTCCCTGGTGACGTACGGCTCCCATCGATCCGCATCAATCTGCACCAATTTGCACTGA
>CAIPEB010000039.1 GCA_903863885.1 uncultured Planctomycetaceae bacterium
GATCGAACGGATGCCCGCCTGCCATACCGGCGGCGAACGATCTCGATACCAAAATATCGCCAGAAGCCCATTAAGGAAAGCATTTGTTCCGCGAATGACCGGCCGCGCGGAAGTTGGCTGAAGCAGCAAGCTCAGGCCGGCGGCAACTCGACCGAACGTAGCTCTGATGCGTGGGCGGGCTGCAAGGAGATGTCGGTCAGACGGGGAATTACGCGGAGAGACACTTTGTTCGCGCCCGTGGCCGACAGGATCTGCCGAGAGGCCGGTGGCCCCGTTTCATTGAGCCCGTTTCCGGCTTGATCACCGCGGCGCTGATGACACGTGCGATTCGACCGGTTCCGTTGCCGGAACCGGCTCGGCCGGTGTCGGCGTCAGCGGTTCGGAAGATGGTGCGAGAGCTTCGCCTTCGGGCGCAGCGGAGGGAAGCCGCATCATCCAACCCCCGCCGATGGACTTATAGACGGCGACGAGGTTTGTTGCGACCTTGCCCCGACTCTGAGCAAGGGAGTCCTGCTGCGAGACGGCGTTGCGCTGCGAATCGAGCACCCGCTGGAAATCAACAAGTCCTTCCTCGTAAAGTCGCGTGGAGATCTTCAGGGCCTTGTCGACTTCATCTACTGCGCGTTTCAGTGCTTTCACTCGCTGCTGTTCGCGGAGAAAGCTGACAATCGCATCTTCCGTCTCTTTGTTTGCGGCGAGCACGGTGTTTTGATAGGCAACCGCCGCCTGCTGGAATTTCGCGTCCTCAGCCGCGACGTTGTTGCGAATGCGTCCGAAGTTGAGGACGTTCCACTTCATTCCCGGTCCAACGCGACCGCCGACGCTGTCCGTGCTGACGAGATCGCCGAGTTGTTGCGACTCCAGCTCAATCGTCCCGGTAAGCGCGAATTGAGGATACAACTCGGCTTCGGCAATGCCGATGCGAGCTGACTGGGCGGCCGCCTGCCGCTCTGCGCGGCGCACGTCCGGCCTGCGGCGCAACAGATCGGCCGGAATGCCGATGACCACTTCGGCCGGCGCTGCTGGGATCGGCCTGGGCTCGCTCAGATCGGCTTGCAGACTTCCGGGAGGCATGCCCACCAGGAGGCAAAGCGCATTCTGTACCCGACGGTGCGCTTCCTCCAATTGCGGCAGCGCCGACTCCGTGACCGCCAACTGGGCGCCCGCCTGATGGACGTCGAGTTCTCCCACCAGACCGGCGTCGAATCGGCGTTGGGCTATGCCCAGTGAAGACCTCTGAAGCCGGATGTTCTCGCGAGTGAGGCTGATTTGTTCCTCGACGGTGCGCATCTGAATGTACGAGGCAGCCACATCGCCCTGGAGAATGACCAGGACGTCATCATAATTCTCAACTTGTGCATCGAGGTTGGCATCCGCCGACTCGATCCCGCGGCGGATCTTGCCCCAGATGTCGGCCTCCCACGCAGCGTTGAATTCAAACGCCCAGTCATCAAACGCACGGTTGCCCGGGAACATGCCGAACGGGTACATGTTGTTGCTGTACTTGGCTCTCGTATAGGTCGCGTCGACCTCCTGGGCCTGCGGAAACAGATTGCCCACAGCAATGCCGCGCTGAGCACGTGCTTCCATGATGCGCAGACCGGCGATCTTCAGGGACAGGTTCTGAGCGCAGGCCGCCTGAACCAACTGGTCCAGCGTTGGATCGTCGAACACCGACCACCAGTGACTGTAATCCGCTCGGTCGGTCTTGACCGCCGCATCGTCGGCATCGATCCACGCGTCCGCAATCGGCGCGGGAGGGCGACCGTAATCCGGGCCGACTCGAAAACCATTGCGCCACCAATTGCCGATTCCGGAGCATCCGCTGAATGCGCTGACAGCCAGCAAGCAGGTTGCGATCAAAGCGCGCGCGAAGAGTCCGGCGCGGCCGGCGGGCGATCCGGGTTGCGGATAGAAAGCCAGAAGCGGCATGAGCCCCGTCCAGATCCATCAGGTCAATCCGATCAGACAACATCGCACAATTGGAATCATCGGCATAACCGCTACGGTCAGGCCATCGAAAATTCGCCGGATTGGAAAACTTGTGCAATCGATAAGTCGTGTCTGAGTAATTGCTTGCGGCGATCAATGCGGGTGATTGGAGGATCGCACTCTATGAGAGTACATCCGCCCGCTTCGTCTGAATGACTCCAAACATGGCGGGCACTGCGAAGAACGGGATGTAGGCCAGTGCAATTTCCACGATCACGTCATAGCTCAGACCGAAGGCCTGCAATGCGGGGCGCGCCCGCGTGTATGTTCCCGGCAGACTCCCGGCAACTTCGATCCAGCGGCATCCCGTTACGAAGACGGCGACCGTCCACGTACTGCCGAGGAGCAGGAGCACGCAGAACATGGCAACAGCGCGTGCGCGGAATGGCGGGGAGCGAAACAGGAACACAAAGTCAATCACGGCCATCGAGCCGCAAAAGAGCAGGCTGGGAACGGCAAAGAGGTTGCGCCGCGAAGTTATGGACCGCGCGACATCGTCTTGCGCTGGTGCAAACAGAACCAGAAGCGATGTCAGCGCGATCAGGCCTATTACGGCCTTCCTGCGAGTTCGGCCGACGAGTAGGCGGTCGCCGAAGAACAACCCGATTACAGCGATCGCTCCGCCTTCCGCGGCGCCTTGCAACGGAATCGAAATCCACAAAGGCAGCGAGGCGGACAGCAGCGTGCGGACCGGCATCACCCGAATCGCGGAGAGGTGCAGCGTCAGCTCAACGGCGGTCCATGTAGCCGCGCCGAGCAGCAGCACCCACGCATAGTCGCGCCGGCGACGTGCCACGGCATCCCAGGTGACCAGGCCGGCGGCAGAAAACAGGATCCAGAGCTGCGGCGCAAAAGAAGTTCCGGACTGGAATGCTCGGACAATAAACAGGTCCGTCATCGGGATGTCCCCGGTGACAGTCGGGCATGGAACTTCAGCAGCGTGACGGAAAGCGGCGGGAACTGGTAGGACGCCTTCGGGTCTTTGATTTGGATGTTCTCGCTCAATGTGCGGATGCGGGTTGGTTCTCGCCACGAGTTGGCCGCATCGCGCTGCCCGGCCTTCAGCGTATCGAGAATTGTGAAGGCCTCGACGGCTGGGGCAAGAGGTCCCGCCGCGGCCAGATCGATTGTCCTCGATTGCGGCTGGCTGGTTCGGTTGACTGCAAACAGAGTCAGCACGGATCCGTCTGCCGAGAGCGTAGCGCTGGTATCGAGTGCGGGATCGGATGGCACTTCGGCGTCGATCTGAACGTCCAGCGGTATTTGTCCGGCATGGTTCGCATAAAGCTCCTGAACGTAGTACGTGGGCGTCTTGAATAGCGAACCGTTGTTCGTCTGAATCACTCCGCTGCAGAAGCTGTCGGCCAGATTGCTGCGATTGGCGATCTCGATCATGTCGCAGTGGCGGTGCATGAAATTGTGATAGGCCGCGCAATCGAGCGCGTTTTCAAGCGTCCAGAGCATTCCTCGACTCAGCCCCCAATCGCCGGCCGTCGTGTTCCATTCGGTGATCCCCAGTCGAATGTCGCGGCCGGATTCGCCGGCGGCGAGCATAGCCCGGCACTGTTGCACGCTGTTTTCCATCTCGCCCAGATTGCGGCAACCGTAGTGGTGCGGGCAGATATAGTCGATGTATTGGCCGGCACGTTGGATCAAGCCGGGCGAGGGGAATGCGGCCATCAGCTTGATCGAGGGATCCACGGCTTTCATTGCCTGGCAAAATGCCGCCAGTCCCTGCTGGTACTTCTCGTCTCCCAGTTCGTTGCCGATCTGCCAGTACTTCACGTGATAGGGATCGGCGTGCCCGTTTTCCGCACGCTTGCGGCCCATGGGCGAATTTGCATCCCCGTTGAAATACTCGACCTGATCGGCCGCGTCTTTCGGAGCCTTCCCCGTAAAGCGGATGCAAACCAACGGTTCGGCGCCGACCCATTGGCACAACTGAACGAACTCTTCGAGGCCGGCGTTGCCAGGTTCGAGTCCGCCCCAGCAGGTGGTGAAGGGAACCCGCTTGGCTGGATCGCCGATCGTCGCCGTCCATTCGAGGCCTTCCGTGGCACTGCCGCCGAATCGAATAATGCCGGGCTTCAAAGCTCGCAGAGCTTCGGCCGCGTCGCGTCGCCACCCGAAGACATGATCTGTCGGCATCAGCGAGACCTGGTCGATCCAGAGCGTGCCCGGACTCACAAACGAGATCGTTAGATTCGCGTTCGCATCAGTCTCGGCGGGCGTCAGAGTGGCCTCGAACTTCCGCCAATCGGCTCCCGGCTGAAAATCCGCGGTGGCGTACGTACGCCCTTCGCCCCAGAGCGTCACTCGCACCGGGCTGCGAACGTCCTGCGATCGCAGGTGCACAGAGCATTTCATCGGCCTGCCTTGCACGACGAACTTGCCGCCTTGCGAAATGCCGAGTGTGCAGGGATCTCCCGGCGTCGCCTTGATTCGTTGTGCGAATCGGCCGTTGAAGGCACTGTCCGCGTCCAGCGCGAACTCGCCGCGATGCACGGCCTCGTCGGGATACCAGGGCTTCTCGATTCGATCCGTCGCTTTCCGGAATTCAAAACCGTAAGGCGGAACACCCTCGAAACTGGTGTCGAAGACCTGCTCGGCCGAGATCGAAAGCGTCAGGCCGCAGAGGTATTCGATGAACTGACCGTATTGAAGCGGACTGATCGTCCCCGGACAAATCGGCTTTCGGGTGATCGTCAGGGTCGAGACCGCCGAGTCAATCTCCTGAATTGCAAGTTGGTCGAACCAGGCGGCTCCGGTTCCCTTCCCATAACCGACAAAGAAGACCGCAACGCGAATCCTTCCATCGCTCGGGGTCCTGAACCAGATGGTCTCCTGCTGCCAGTTCTGCGTGCCGCTGTGGTTGCGCCCCGAAGCAAGCACTCCCTGGCCACCTGGATGCTGGATCTGAAATGTCCCGCACACCGGCGCCCCGTGCGGCTCAAGTTCGTCCGTGCGGACCCAGCCGGTGAACCGATACCAGCGATCCGGCTGCAGGAGCAGTTCCTGGCCGAGGGCCGTGTCTGAAAGTTCCGCCGCGCTCACCCGCAGTGCCTGCTTGCCTTCATGGAATGACTCGCTGTCCAGGGCCACTTTGGGCTGCGCGCCGTAAACGTGAATAGTCCAGTCTTCGTGCAACTGAGCCGATTCGAACCCCGGATTCCGTAATTGGGGCTTTGCGGCCGGCGGTTGTTTGTCGTCGGCATGGCTGACGGCGGTAATCGCGGCTAGAACCGCCACGCTGGAAACCAGTAGACGCATGTGTGTTGTCCTTCAGTTATGAGCTGCAGAAACAACGGCCGCCGGCCGCGATTCGGAACGGGTCCTGATTGTACGTCATCCGCGTGCGCCGATCGATGCGCAACAAGGAAGCCACGGATCGGCGCACAGCGACAAAAGTCCTGTCGCGTCGCTCCGGTGACTTTGCCGGGCACAGTTGACTGCCCGCGCGGGGCAGGTGACACTTCCGGTCATGTCCAAGGCGAAGACAGCCCGAAGTCTGGAGTCCGGAGAAGACCGGACATCGATCCGACCACCAGGCACCGACTACCGACCAACGATGAGTCAACAGGAGAACGTCATGGCGATGACGATGATCAACAGCGATTCGGAGATGAAATGCCGGCTTCATATCACGCTGTGCGCTGCCGTATCGCTGTTCGCGTTCCTGGCGTTCGAGAGCGTTCCGGCTGCGGAACCCGCATCGTGGCGAGACGAGGTGGTTGCGATACGTGATGTGACCGATGTCCCGGTTGCCAAGCCATACCTGCATCTGACTCGCCAGGATTTCGAAAAACTCGAAATCAACCTGAGTGTGATCAAGACGCCGATGCAGATCGGCGACCGGAGTTTCTCATGCGGTCTGGGCACGCATTCGGTATCGCACATCCAGGTGGTTTCGGAGGAGCCGATCGCCGCCTTTTCGGCCTGGGTTGGAATCGACAAGAACGATCGTACGGCAGGCGGCGGCGGTTCAGCGACGTTTTCGGTGCTCGGCGATGGCCGCGAGATGCACACCACCGGGATTTTGCGGGGCGGCCAGGCGGCTCAGCGAATCGATCTGAAACTGGATGGAATCCGTCAGCTTGATCTGCACGTGGGCGACGGCGGCGACGGACCTTCATGCGATCATGCCGACTGGGCCGATGCACGGATCACGACCAGGAGCGGCCAGCAATTCCGCCTGGACGAACTGCCGCTCGCGGGACCAAGCCCTCCGCGTTCGCCGTTTCCGTTTTCATTCAAGTACAACGGCAGAGCGACTCGCGAGTTTCTCAAGACTTGGAAGATGTCGGTTTCCCGCCACGCAGATGGTCCGAATCGCGAAACAGAAACGGTTCAATGGACGGACCCGGAGAGCGGCCTTCGTGTCGCATGCGACTTGACC
Source organism: uncultured Planctomycetaceae bacterium (assembly GCA_903863885.1). Classification (GTDB taxonomy): domain Bacteria; phylum Planctomycetota; class Planctomycetia; order Pirellulales; family Pirellulaceae; genus CAIPEB01. Next base: position 6,389 of record CAIPEB010000039.1, read on the forward strand.
CGCTTCAGCGATTTTCCGGCTGTCGAATGGCTGCTTTCGTTTGAAAACACGGGCTCGGCCGATACGGCGGTAATCGAGGACGTCAATGCGTGCGACATCGTCGTTGATTCGCCGCAGAATTCCCAGGAGCGGTATCGGCTGCACCGGACCAACGGGGGCGTGCCGACTCCGAGGCAATTCGAGGCATCCACCGAGTTGGTCGACTACGCGCATCCGCGGCAACTCGCTGCGGGCAACGGCCGATCCAGCACGAAGGACTTCCCGTTTTTCCGAATCGATGCGGGGCGCGGAGCGGTCGTCGTTGCGGTCGGCTGGTCCGGGTGCTGGAAGTCCGAATTGACCTGTCCGGACGACCGGCAACTGAGGCTGACGGCGGGAATTGAAAGAACGCATTTCATCCTGCATCCGGGCGAAAAGGTCCGTTCGCCGCGCATGCTCGTGTTGCTGCACGAAGGGAATGCCGACGACGCCAACTCGCGTTTTCGCGAGTTGATCTACAAGCACTATTGTGCCAAGCGGGACGGCAAGGCCCTTCTGCCGATGCTGTTCTGCAACACCTGTTTCACTCGCGGCGGCGGCTGGCTGAATGAATGCAACGCCGAGAACCAGATTTCGCTCATCAAAGCCTATGCGCCTCTCGGGCTCGAGGCATTGCTCACGGATGCGGGGTGGTTCCGGGGCGGATGGCCCAACGGCGCCGGAAACTGGACTCCTCGAGAAGACGCTTACCCGCAGGGAATGGGGCCGGTGGCAGCCGCTGCCAAAGCCAATGGAATGGTCTATGGTCTTTGGTACGAGCCCGAGCGGGTGGTGGCCAATACCGACCTGCACAAAAGTCACCCCGATTGGGTGCTGCACAGCAGGGACGGCGTTGAAGACACGTACCTGGCCAACTTCGGCAAGCCCGAGGTGCAGGAGTATTTCTTCAACATCGTCAAGGGATTCATGGAATTGCCGGGCTTCCGCTTCTACCGTCAGGATTTCAACATGGATCCCCTGCCCTACTGGCGTTACAGCGACGCGCCCGATCGGCAGGGCATCAGCGAGATGAAGTATGTTGCAGGCCTTTATGCGTACTGGGACCGCATCGCGACGACGTGGCCCGACAGTATCCGCGAAGAGTGCGCCAGCGGCGGGCACCGCATCGACCTTGAAACCGTGATGCGGATGCACATGCACCAGAAGACCGATTACTGGTTTGACAACGAGGTTGACCAGGCGGCGCTTTGGGGAGCAAGCCAGTACCTGCCGAACAATACGATGGTTGCGCATTTGTGCCGACTCGACGACTACTCGTTCCATTCAACGATGGCATCTTCGCTTTGTCTGGGATGGATCGCCGATGGGCCGGACTTCGACAATGCTCGAGCCAGGAAACTGACCGATCGCTACCTTGCCGTGCGACACTTGCTGATCGGTGCCTGGTATCCGGTGTTGCCCTACTCACGCGGCGAACGCGACTGGACCGGTTCACAGTATCACCGCGCGGATCTGGATGAGGGCATGGTGCTCGTGTTCCGGCGAGCGGAGAGTCCGTATCGGTCGGCGGACATCGCCCTGCGAGGACTCAAGAACGACACGAACTACGAGCTTGTGTCGGATGCGACGGGGCCGGTCGGCGTTTTCAACGGTGCGGAACTGGCCAAAGGCGTTCCGGTGACGCTGCCTGAGGAACATCGTTCCGACCTGATCGTTTACCGCCCGAAGGCCGTGAAATAGGTTGGTTTCTCGGCAGGTTCGAACACGGAAGGACAAGCTGCCCGTTGCACCCGGCGCACTGGACGTGTTGCCCGTTGAATTTGCCGCGATAATCAGTGCGAATCGATGGCCTCTTGGTCGCGTATGCTGAATTCAGATGTGCCCGCGCTCGCCGAAGATGTCCACGCAATGGCAGGGCGTATGCCGGCGAGCTTGACACACCCTGCGGATCTGCCGCCCCAATCTTCGAACGAACAGTCATAAGGAACCGGGACGTGATGCGATGGACGACATGGGTCTTGCTGACGGCGCTGGCCGGAAACGCGGCAGCGGCAGACCCGCAAACAACCGCGCCGGTCGCCGATTACCGATTTGCGGAGGGACAGGGGGATCAACTGGTCGATCATAGCGGCCACTGGCATCACGGCAAGATCGTCGGCGCGCGATGGGAACGCGTCAACAGTCGTTTTGCACTGCGCTTCACGCCCGGCGACTATGTGGACTTCGGGGATAACCGTGCGCTGAAGATGACCGGCGACTTCAGCGTGCTGGCATGGATCACGCTCGACGCGCCCAACTATCCGGATGCCAGTACGAACTGGACGGTCTTCGACTGTGAATCGTATCCGAGTGAAGGCACGATTCTGCGCGTCGACGGCGGCACGGCGACCGCCATGTTCCGATCGAGTCGCGCCGGTGCGGAATTTGCGCGATTCGGCAAGGCTCGCATTGCCAATCACCAGAGTTATCTGGTCGGCGTCGTGCGGCAGGGCCCGCGGGCTCGCATTATCGTTGATGGTGTTACCGACGCGGAGCACGCCTGCGGCGGAGATCCTGTCTACGGCAGCGTGTCCTTCAAGATCTCGAGTCCATCGCAGTCCTTTGCCGGACTGATTCACGACGTGCGGGTCTTCGACCGAGCTTTGAATGCGGGCGAGGTCGCCGAAGAGTATTGGCGCGGCGCAGAAGCTTTCGGAAAAGATGTTCGACGTCGCGGTGTGCTCAGCGCACGAGCGAATGTCTATGCGGACGATCCTCAACTGCCTGTGGAAGTCGATTTTCTCGGCGCCATGCCGCTGGCCGATGGCGAGCGGGTTCTGCTGTCGCTGACTCGCGACGGCACGCCGGTCAGTGAACGAACCGTCGATTCAATTCCCGATTCGTGTTCCAGCGAGTTCATGTTCGATCTGACAGGCCAGCCTGCGGGCCTGTACGAATTGTCGACAATCGTGCGCGGCAGTGATGGCCGGTCCCGCGCCGCGGCGCGACAATCATTCGCCTGGCCACTCAGCTGCGCGACGGAAGTTCCCTCGCCGCAGGCCGTGTCTGTCCCTCCGCTGCGTTCGCCGAGGCAGCGCCTGCAGCCGAAGGTGTCCATGCTTTCGGGCGGCGGATTCAGCGTCGCCGTCGAAGGCAGGTCCTACGCGGTATCGTCGCGTTTTTCGGTGCCCGGCGCCGAGGATGTGGTGATGGCGGCCGAACGACGAGCCGCGGGGGACGTGGTCCCTGATGGTTCTCGAGTTACTCTGCGCAACGAGCACTATCAGCTGGAACGCGACGTCCAGGCCCAGCAGGGTCGAGTCCTCGTCCGGGACAAGTTCACGAACTGCAGGAACCTGCCCGTTGGCGTGATGTTCCAGCATCGATTGAGATTCGATCGAAATCAGGTCAAACAGCGGTTCATGGGCGGGAGGTCCGTTTCTCCTCCGGTCACCCGCCCGCTGAAAACCAATCCCACGACGCTCGCGTGTTTCGAAGGGCAGGGCGTGGGCCTGGTGGCCCTGGACGATGTGTTGATTGTGCAATCCGAGGGCGCGTGCACGGATGACGAGTTGTCGATCGGCACCCGCGAGTTCGCGCTCGATGCGGGGGCTTCATACACCGTCGAATGGGCCGTCTACGTGAATGACAGCGGCGACTACTACGATCTGGTGAACGATCTGCGGGCGGACGAGGACCGAAATCACACGACTGTCGATGGCGCTTGGGTTACTCCGAGTCGACTCATGCACAAGCGGACCCTGGAGGACGTGCCGGCGCAGAAGTACTTCGATGTGCGACGGCCTGCCTATTTCTGCATCCCCTGCCTGTCGTGGTGCGCCGACGACTCGACGGTGTCGCTGGAGGGCATCGAATTCATGGCATATCCGGGTGAACGGAACGCCGTCCGCCGCGTGATTCAGGCCGCGACGGCGGGACGGCCGAATCTGAAGACCATGTTCCATATCGCGCCGAATCTCTACGCGACCAACGAGCCTGAAAAACTCTGGCCCGACTCCCGCCTGATCGGGCCGGACGGGCGCCAGACGGTCTATGCGTACAACTATGAGTCGTTCACCTATTTCACCAAGGAACGAATCTCGCAGAATTGGCGCTGGTGGAGCTACTATCCCGCGATGGACAACTCGTACGGCCGAGCGCTGCTGGACAGCGTCGATGTCATGATGAACGAGATGGGGGCAAGCGGCGCGTTCATCGACGGGGCACTCTGGGACTACGGCGGAGCCTACAGCTACGACCGTTTCGATGGCCATACGGCCGACATTGATCCGGCGACGAAAACGGTTTCCCGGCTCAAGACCGCAGTTCCGCTTCTGCAACAGCACGCGATCGCCGCATGGGGACGCAAGATCATGGAACGCGGCGGCTTCGTGGTGGCGAACAACGGCTTTCCCACGCGGACTTTCGCGGGCCTGCCGTTCATTTTCGATCGGGAGGTAACCGAGGGGCCGGAAATCCACCTGTTCCCGAGCCCCTGCACGCTTGGCAATCCGGCGCTGATTCAGAGCGAACCCGACGTGTATGCCGACATACTGGCCAAACTGGCTTGGGGGAACCTCTACTTTTTCTACGGCGAACCGCTGGAACTCCAGCACGAGTCGCCCGCGGCCCGCATGTATCCGATTACGGTGACCGACCTGCGCTGCAACTGCGTGACCGGCAAAGAACGAGTGGTGACTGCGCTCGACGGTGTTTACGGGTGGCCGGGCGACCGCTCGCTGCACATGGTCTATCGCTATGACCGCCGTGGCCGGCGGATCCACCACGGCTTTGTGACGACGATCGACGCCGCGGGCGCACGCACGGCGATTGACCTGGAGGAGGGTGAAATGGCGATCGTCGCGAAACTGCCCGTGACGATCGAGGCATCTCAGCCTTTAAACGCGGTCGTGACTCGCTGCGATGAACAGGCAGTCGGAGTGGCTCTGAACGGCAGCGGCAAGGCGCGGATCACGGGCCCTGACGGAAAGTCTCGCGAGGTGGATCTTGGCGGCACGCAAACAGTTCTTATCACACCCGGCACGCCTGGGTGATTCGCAGCACGTGATCCGGCCGATATGGGCGTTTGAATCTTCGGCAGTTTCCCCGCGAACGCGGATCATCTGGCACGGGCCGCAGCCGGCGTCTCGCCCTTAAGTTGGCCGGGACAGCCAGCACAACCTTCCGCGCCGTCCCAGCAATAAGTGCAGAGTTTTTCCTTGGGCAGGCCGACGGCGTCGACGAGGTCGTCGAGTCTCAGATATCGAAGGCTTGTAAGTCCAAGTCGTTCGCGGGTGCGCTCGACCATCTCGGTGTGTTTCGGCGAGTCCGGTGCGGCGAAATCGTCGAGTTCTCCTTCCTTGGCACCCATGTCGCGCATGGCTCGCCGCGCGGCCAGATCAAAGACCGACTTTGAACGCGAAAAATTGAGGAATTTGCAGCCGTGAATCAACGGCGGGCATGCCGGACGCATGTGAACCTCGGTGGCGCCGGCGGCGAAGATCTGGCCCACCGTGTCGCGCAGTTGCGTGCCTCTGACGATCGAGTCCTCGCAGAACAGCAATCGCTTGCCATCGATCAGTTCCCGGATCGGAATCAGCTTCATGCCGGCCACCAGTTCCCGCATCCGCTGATCCTGCGGCATGAAGCTGCGCGGCCAGGTGGGTGTGTATTTGACGAAGGGACGGCCGAACGGGATGCCGGCTTCGTTGGCGTAGCCGATCGCGTGGCCCGTGCCCGAATCGGGAATGCCCGCGACCAGGTCCGCTTCTTTGCCGTCGCGCCGGGCCAGTGCAGCGCCGCAGCGGTATCGCACGACCTCGACGTTCAGGTCCTCGTACGCCGATGCCGGGTATCCGTAATAGACCCAGAGAAACGTGCAGATCTGCATCTCTTCGCCGGGAGGCAGCACCGACTCCGCTTCGTCCGCCGTAATGTGAACCACCTCGCCGGGGCCCAGATAACGAAGCACCTCGTAACCGAGGTTGGGCAGCGCACAGGTTTCCATGGTTACCGCGTGAGAACCGGCCTTGGCGGCCAACACCAGGGGAGTCCGCCCCAACCGGTCGCGCGCAGCGAAGATCCCGTCGCGGGTCAACGCGAGCATCGAACACGATCCCTCAATCACCTCCTGCGCGTAGCGGATCCCTTCCTCAAAGGTGTCGCACTGGTTGATCAGCGCCGCGACCAGTTCCGTTGGACTCGCTCCGTCCTCGCGCACCTCGGCAAAGTGCACTCGCCGGTTTCGTGAAAGGTCGGAGCAGAGTGTGCTCAGATTGGCGATGCGACCTACGGTGACCAGTGCGTACGTTCCCAGGTGCGAACCAATGATCAGCGGCTGATCGTCGTCATCGCTGATCACGCCGATGCCGCTCAGGCCCTGCATCGTACGCACGTCCCGATCCAGCTTGCTGCGAAATGGTGCGTTCGTGATGTCCTTGATCGAACGAGCGAAGCCGTGCTCGCTGTATACCGCCAGACCGCCCCGGACGGTTCCGAGATGCGAGTGATAGTCCGTTCCGTAGAACAGGTCCGTCACGCAGTCGTCTCTGGATACCACTCCAAACATACCACCCATGTGCGGACTCCTTCTGCAGGTTCGGCTCGGCTGTGATAGAACGCTTCGCGCGATCTCCGCGATCGACGCGGCGGAGCCTCAATGCACTGAACGGTTCCGTTCAGGTATGTGGACCGCCCAGTTGATCCTGAACTGCGGCCTGATCCCGAACCGTGTTCGAAATTGACGACTCCGCTCGAAACAACTCCCGCTCGGAAAGACCTTCGCCAACACACTGGCTCATCGTTGCAGCAGGTTGCCGACGGGGGGCACTTAGCCGCATGGCGATCCTAGTGATAACATGAGTGCTAGCGGAGTCAATGATCCCTGCAATCGGTGGAATAATCCGCAGGGTGGATCTATTTACCGTAGCTTTACTGAACTTCCTGTCTTCTGCCTCAGCAGTCGCGATGGCGCTGCGACTCAAGGGCCCTGGTGCCCAAAGATTGGGCATTCTGTGCGAGGAATTTGACTCCGCCAGCTGGCCTGCTCTCTCGTTGGGTATGTGCGTCGGTATTTTAACTACTGTTTGGGAAATGTGTTGCGACGATGTTGTGTTTTATCTGAGCATTTTGGGTGGCTCGTTGGCACAGTTTCTGCACGCTAAACCTGATGGCGGGCAGTCGTTTGATGTTGTTCGCCCAGATCTTTGCGTTGCGGGCATCCACGGAAATTCGCGTGGAACTGGCACGTGAGTCTTGGAATCAGAGAGGAATGTGATGCGCAAAAACGTAACGGATGCGGATGTGACACCCTCTGGCATTTTGTCTGTCTTGCAGGTGGACGCCGCCTCGTTGGACTCAACGACGGAGCCGGAGGAAGGCAGTTCACAACTGATATCGTGGGTTAGACTGGCGGGGAGCGATGATGAGGTCAGGCCGCCAACCGGCGATTTTCGCCGTGTTACACATGGCTGGTAGGCCGATGCAAAAGGTCTCGATTTTCATCCCGCACTGAAAGGTGAGATGGGACCGTCACGTCCTGCCCGTCTCACATGGTTTGCCCCTCTCATTGCCGCGCGAGTTCTGTCGCGCGTGAAGTGGGCTTCGCTGCCCGGCACCGCATGGAATTTGAGGCCGTACTTGCTGCGCAGCGTCGCTGCGATTGTGGTGCGAAATAAAAGACGGACCGGTATTCGGACTGCAGTCCGAATACCGGTCCGTGTCTTTTCCGGAAAACGAATGTCGCAATCGCGAAGAACGCGGGCGGTGTGAGGCACCGTGTCAAGTCACGGCCGTTCACACCCGAGAGGCCGTATCACGCAATCACGGCGAGCGACAACGCGTATCAGCCCGGTCTGGTCTATACGTGATGCGATTGAGACAGCGGGCGCAGGTGAATCAACCCCACTTGCCCTTGCTCACGTGTCCGCCCAATTCGGTCATGGACAATTTCATCATGTCGTAGCTGGCGGCCAGCGTCTTGCCGAAGACGTCGACGCAACCCGGGTCGAGGTTATCCTCGATACCTTCTCGGCAGACTCGCTCGATTTCGCGGGCCAGGTCGATGATGCGGGTGTGCAGCATGTTGGTACGGCGGGATCGCTCGACCAGATTGGCTGCAGCGTCATCAAGCAGCGTGAACTTGTCGGGGCCGGCTCCGCACTTCGGGCACTTGGCGGGAGCTGTGTCGCCGTCATGAATGTAGCCGCAAACGCACTTCATCTTCTTTTTCATAGTTCCATCCACTGGCAAATAAAAGGAATACTCGGGTTACGCAACCGTTGTCCCCAGTTTCGACACCGAGGTATGCGTCACCATGGTACAACAAAGGCCGTTTTGCTCAAGCACCCGAAGCCAATTGTTCGTAGCCGGATTCAGGGGTTCGCGGAGGGTGTGGGTGCAACTTTGAACAGTTGGCCGATGTGGACCACTTCGACATCCAGTTTATGTCGGGACAGTGCATCGCGGAGTTGGATCATGCAGCCTGGGCAGGCGGTCGCGATGATATCGGCGCGGCTTGCGGAAACGGCGTTCGCCTTGTGGTCGGCGATCTTTTTCGACACGTCGTAGTGCGTGATGCTGAAAGAGCCGCCCAGACCGCAGCACCGGTCGGCGTCCTGCATTTCTACAAACCGGATTCCGTCGACAGCCCGGAGGATCTCCCGAGGCTGCGAGCGAATGTCCTGATGCCGCGCCAGGTGGCACGGATCGTGCCATGTGACGGTCTTTCCCTGATACTCGGGTTTGACGGTAAACCGCTTGACGTCGGCGGAAAGGACGTCGATGACCAGTGCGTTGAAGTCCTTGACCTTTGCCGCAAACTGCTCGAATCGTTGCCTTTCTTCTTCGGTCCTGGACAGGTAGGTCGGGTACTCTCTCAAACCGGAACTGCACGTTGCACAGCCCGTAACGATGTAATCGTAGTCCCTGAAAGCGTCGACATTTTTGGCCGCCATCGTCCTGGCGGTGGCGAAATCTCCGGAGAGCAGGACCGGCGCGCCGCAGCAGCCCTGGCGGCGATCGAATACCACTTCGCAACCGAGGTCCTGGAGCAGACTGACGATGTTCTGGCCGATTTCGGGGAACATGTATTCCGTCGCGCAGCCCGAGAAGAAACCGACGCGGTGCGTGGGCGTGCCCCGAGCGGGCGTACGTTCGGGCAGCAGCTTCCGGAGAAATCGCGGCGCGATGTCCGGGACCGCCCGGCCGGCGCCGAGGGCAGTGAGGAATTGGGGAAGGTGCCGGAACTTGCCGTCGCGGCGCGGGAGCACGAACTGGAACCACGACGCGAATCGGAGCGCCGCGCCGAACAGCCACCGGTTGGGAAGCACATGCCGAAAGACAAATCGTTTCGAAAGGGGCAGCCCTTTTTCCGCGACGTAGTCGGCCCGGGCGGCGGTCACCGCGTGATCGATGCGGGTCTTGGCCGGACAGTATTGGACGCAGGTCTTGCAGAGGAGGCAATTGTCGATCGCCGCGTAGAAGCCCTTCGTCAGATCCTGCCTGCCTTCGAGCGCGAAACGGATCAGTTGGTCCTTGCCTCTCGCCAATCCCTTCTCATCGTGCTCTTCGCGGTAAATGGGGCAGAAATAGCCGCAGAAGCCGCACTTCATGCACTGTTCGACGTCGGCCTGGAACTTGCGGATGTTTTCGAGACGGTTGTTTTCGGGACTTGCGGGCATTCAGCAACTCCGATCTTCCCATATCTTGCCGGGATTCAGAATCCCGTTGGGGTCGAAGATGCCTTTGATCTTCTTCATGAGTTCGATGAAGATCGGGTCCTGCGTGCGCCGCATGAACTTCTGCTTCTCGAGGCCGATTCCGTGTTCGCCCGAGAGAACTCCGCCGAACTCGACGGCCGCTTCGATAATCTCCTCAACAGCGCGTTGGGCCTTCTGGTAATGGGCCGGGTCTCTTGCGTCGGTCATTACGCTCGGGTGCAGGTTGCCGTCGCCCGCGTGGCCGATGACCGTCACTTCGAGGCCGGCCCTCCTGCAGATGGCCACGACTCGTTCGATGAACTCGGCCATTCTCGTGCGGGGCACGCACACGTCCTCGGACAGGACGGTATGAGCTGCGCCGAAGATGGCGGCGAAACCGGCACTCCGCGCTTTCCAGTACAACTGGGCTTCGGCCTGGTCCCTGGCTTCGATGATGTGAACCGCGCCCTCCTTCCGGCAGATTTCGATGACTTGTCGCGAGTCATGTGCCACGACCTCGTCGGTGCCGTCGCACTCGAACATGAGCATGGCTGCAGCGTCTTCGGGCAGACCCATCTTCGCGATGCGGTTGATGCTCTTGACGACCCAGTTGTCGAGCAGTTCGATCTTCGCGGGCACCGTGCCCTGGTCGAGGATTCTGCCGACGGTTGCGCCCGACTTGGGCAGATCGTCGAACAGGGCGACGATCGTCTTCCGCGAAGGGGGCATCGGCAGCAATCTCAGGACGGCTTCGGTTACCACAGCCAGCGTTCCCTCGGAACCGGTGAGCAGCGAAACGAGGTCGTAGCCGACCACGTTCTTCACCGTGCTGCCGCCGAATTCCACGATCCGTCCGGTCGGGAGCACCGCCTGGAGGCCGAGCATGTACTGCTTCGTCACGCCGTACTTCAGGCACACCGGGCCGCCGGAGTTTTCATTGATGACGCCGCCCAGCGTGGCCCCGAAAAAGCTCTGCGGATCGGGGGGGAAGAAGAGCTTCTTCTGTGCCAGAGCGACCTGCAGATCCATGAGCACCACGCCGGCCTGCGCGCGGGCCGACAGGTTTGCTCCGTCGATCGACAGGATCTTGTTCATCCTGGTCATCACCAGCGCGATACCGCCGCGAATCGGCACGGAACCGCCGCTGACGTTCGTGCCCCCGCCTCTCGGAGTCACCGGAATGCGATGCTCGTTGGCCAGTTTGAGCACGGCCTCGACGTGCCGGGTCTCCGTCGGAAAGACAACCAGATCAGGCTTGTGAATCCAGTTCGACGTTCCATCGTAGGAGTAGACATTGCAGTCTTCGTCCGAGGTCAGCACGTTGGATCTGCCGACGATGTTCTTCAGATGGCTCGTGATCTGTTCGTAGGCCATGAATGGTTTTCCGCTCTCGGGGCAATTCCGGGGTGCAGTGCACAGGTTCGGGTTGGCTGGCCGACGGGGATTCGGCTCTTGATCTTCCGCGGTTCCGGGCAGTGCTCAACTGTCGCAGCGATGCGTTCGGACGGCACGGGCGGCCGCTTCTCGCCCGAATAATCTCCTACCACAGTCTAACTGCCCGAACTCGACTGCGGCAACGGACCGGGCCCTGCCTGCAGGTCCTGCGGCGGGACTTGCACCGCAGGCCAAGTTACGGCGCAGCGCTTGGCCTGGCGGTGGCCGAGGCAAACTGCAATTGCAGCTGCGTCTCCTGCTTCAGAGTGGCGTTGATCCACAGCGTGCGGCCGTCCCATGCATAATCCTGCGCATCGAGTTGCCGGTCGCCGAGTTGGACCGATTGCAGATTCTGCGGAGCGTTGGCCAGTTCAAAGACCGGATTGATGCAGGCGACGGCGGGCTTCAGCCTGATCGTCACCGCGGGCTGGTCGACGATCACCCGCAAGGCGCGGCGTTCCGGCGCGTAAGAATCCGCTTCGAGCCGTGCTCCCTGCAGTTCGATTGCAGGCGGCTGCGAAAAGCTCTTGGCCCGATCGATGAGCCGCGAATCGCCCTCGTCGCTCATGCCGATCAGCCACGTCCAGGTCTGGACAAGCATTGGCTTTGTGCGGCCGAGTGTGTCTTGTGCAGTGACCTGCGCCGTGTGCAGCGGCGCCGGACGGCTGCGCGCCCAACTCATCACGCTGTTGTGACAGGGAGAGAAGTTGACTCGATCGTCGATTGCATAACCGGTTGTCTTGCCGCGGGCCAGCGGCCAGTGGCTGCCCCAGTACGTGGGCGTCACGAGCAGTCCTTGATCGAAAAACGGGTCGAAAATCGCAGGCGGCAGCTCGATCTGGTGCGGATTGAAATAAACGGCGGCCAGCGGTTCATCGCGATGAAGCCGCACGCGATAGACGGCCGGCACCTCCCGCGACTTGGCCTTCTCCCCCTGCTCCGCTCGGAAAAACGGGAAAGTCAGCTCCCGTTTCTCGCCGTCGACGAAGAGCAGATCGACGATGTTCGGCGGCAGCACGCTGAACGGATACGTGGCTCGGGGCGTCAGGATGATGAATTCGCTGAGTTCATAATCGCCTTTCAGGTCGCTCCGCAGTGTGAGTACCCGAGTCCCCCACCCGTCGCGATAGAAATAGAAATCCTCGACCGCCGAGTCCCCCCACACCTTGTACATGAAGTCGCACGACTGGTATGTCCATCGAACGTGAATTCTCGCCGGTGTGGATTCGACAATTTCCACTCGGCCGTAACGAAGTTCCTTGTCCATCAGCGGCTCGACACAGTCCGTGTATCCGTCCGCCGGCGGACTGGTCTCGGCCCACTCGTAACTCAGGCCCGTGTTGCAGCGGCCCGCCCAAAACGGCACGTAACTGGAGCCACGCCAGAAGACGAATCGCGAGCCGTTGGGCAGTGCCACAACCACATCGTCGAGTTTCGGATCCCAGGCTTTGTCGTAGTCGAGCGACGAGAACTTGCCGTCCTCGCCCCGCACGGAGATCGGCGCGTCGTAACGGAGCTTCGTGCGAGCCGCTCCGAATTTCGGCCATTGGGGCGCCTGCTGAACGAGCATCGTCGGTATGGTCTTGTGCCACAATTCGGACCCGTCCCCCGACGCGATGCTGATGTGGAGCTGATCTCGCTGGCGCGCCGCCGGCACCGGCGGGCAAGGCAAACGCAGCTGAACTCGTTGTTCCTGGGTCAGCGACAATTCGGCACCGGTCTTTGCATTCGGGGACGATTCGAACCAGGCCGCCGCACGCAAGCCTGCCATGTCGCCTTTGTGCGAAACGGCTGCGACGTCGATATTCGCAAGCTGGCCGGTCGCCAGCAGCAGATAGTCCGTGGGAACCAGAATGGCTCCGAGGTCGACAGGGTTCACAATGGACGCGGGAACCGCCGCCGCCTCAGCCTCGAAAGGCGCGAGTTCGACCTTCTGGCGGGCCCACTCGGCCGTGACGCCGTCCGCTGATTTGGCGATCAATGCAAGTTCCGTGGGATGTTGATCGATGGAAACCTGGCACGCGTAAGGCGATTGACCCGTGAACTTCAGCGGCGTTCGCCCGACTTCTTTGCCCTGTGAATACGCGACAACTGAAAACTCGGTCTGCGCCGGCAGCGGACCGACGACCGAAACCACGACGCTCAGCGGCGCCCCGATGCGGTCCAGTCCGAACGGCGGCCGCCAAGAATGTCCGCCGATCTTGATTCGGGCCTCAGCCTTCGGCGCGGATGCTTCGGCCGCCGAGGACAGTGACGTACGGGCCGAAAAGGGTCCGATTACGGCGAACAACGCTGCCCAAACCAGGATTCTGCGGGTCATGATCAGGTTCTCCTTGGGGCCCAAGTATACTTTGCTTGCACTCCGCGTAAAAAGTCTGGGGGCGGGAGCCGGGAGTCCGATCAATCCGCCGTACGTTCTTTTCCGTGCGAATCCGCGGCATCCCTGCCCGCAGTTGAGTTCCCTGTTTTGCCTATTTTATTGCCGAGGCCGCGTCTGATCTTTGACGACTTGAGCGGCTCTGATAGAGTCCCGCCGCACGTGCTACTCTCGGGACCCGCGACAGTTCCGCTACCGTTCACGGTTCATCTGAACTTAGATCAACGCCCAATTCCGCAGGGACCGGTCATCTCAGTGCCAGGTTCTTTTCCGAGGAATCGGTGGTTTGCTTTTGAAACGCTGGCCCTCGTATCGCTTGTAGGGTTGAGCGAGTTCGCCGGCGTGCGCGCTGCCGGCCAAGACGCGTTTGATCCCTACACAGCCCACACATCCGAGTCGGAGATCCGGCGGCTGCAGCTGTTTCCTGACGGCCTGATCTATCATCCGTACCTTGCCGGGCCCAAGGAGTCGCGAACGGGCGTTCAGTTTGCATCGGACGGAGACGGCGGTTGGTCGTGGTACGCGACCATCGGGGGGCAGGTCGGACTGTTGCGCTACGGCACGCTCGACAATTACCGGCCTGTCGGCATTGAACTGGATATTGAAGGTTCAGCTCAATTTCGAAGCCTCGACGGCAACATACTCAACACGGAATCGACGGACATTCGGTTCGGCGTGCCGTTGACTATTGGCTGGGGAGGTCAGGAAACAAAACTCGAACTGTGCTTCCTCGGTGCGAATCCCGCCAAAGACCTGTTTCAGTCGAGCGAGAATCCGGAGCAGTGGTTCTTCGAACGGCGGTCGATCTTGCTGGGCCACTCGATCCATTTTGGAAACAACTTTCGCGTTTACGGAGAAGTCGGTTACGCCTTTCAGGCGACGCTGTCCGGCGAATGGGAGTTTCAATTCGGCGCCGAGTACGTCCCCGTGATGCCGACGCATATCTTCGGAGCGCCTTTTGCGGCGGCCAACGTCTACGTGCTTGAAGTTGATGATTACGGCGGCAACTTGACGCTCGAAGCCGGCTGGTGCTGGCGGGGAAAGAACGCCCGGTTGCTGCGCGGCGGGGTCTTCTATTCGAACGGTTTCAGCAACAGCTTTGCGTTCCAGGACCGCAACGAGCAGATGGTCGGCTTCGGCCTCTGGCACGACTTCTGAAGAAGGAGGTGTGACCGCATGCACGAAGGGCTGAGTCTTCCAACGGCGGCGACCGCTCCGCCGTCGAACGAGCAAGTCGTCGCTCGAACGGGGCGGCGTGATTTTCTGAGATCGGCGTTGGGACTCGGCGGCGTGTGGATGTACGCGCCTTCGGCAATTGCCCGCGCTGCGGAGTCGGGACGCACTGCGCCGAGCAACCGGATTACTCTCGGCTTCATCGGCGTCGGATGGAAGGGATTCGCCGGTTGCTGGGGCTCGCTGCTGCAGAGTTTCATTCAGGAACCGGGCACGCAGGTGTCGGCTGTCTGCGACGTGGATCGCCGTTACCGAGAGCGGGCCAAATCCTACGTGGACTCTTTCTACAACAACTCGGATTGCGCGGCGTATGTGGACTTTCGCGAATTGATCTCGCGAAAGGATATCGACGCTGTGGTGATCGCGACGCCCGATCACTGGCATGCCGTGATGACAATCATGGCGTGTCGAGAAAGCAAAGACGTCTATTGCGAGAAGCCCCTGTCGCTTACGGTGCGTGAGGCTCGCGCCATGGTGCGGGAATCGCGGCGTTTTGTGCGCGTCGTGCAGACGGGCAGCCAGAGTCGTTCGAATCCCAACCTTCGCGCGGCATGCGAGGCCATCCGCGGCGGGCGACTGGGCCGCGTGCGCGAGGTGCACGTCGGTTGCGGCGGACCGTCAGTGCCATGCAATCTCCCGCCCGAACCGGCTCCGGACTATCTCGATTGGAACTTGTGGCTGGGGCCCGCTCCGTGGCGCCCGTTCCATTCGCAGATCCATCCCGTCGCATTCCGCGCCTGGAAGGACTATTCGGGCGGCGGCATGACCGACTGGGGGGCACACCATTTTGATTTGACGCAATGGGCCTTGGGCATGGACGCGACAGGACCGGTTGAGATCATCCCGCCCGACGGCAAGGAAGTCCGTTCGCTGACGTATCGATACGCGGATGGAACGTCCGTCTATCACAGCAGCATGAACATTGATGACGGAGTTACTTTCGTGGGCACAGAAGGCAAGGCGACACTCAGCGGTATTTCGGGCAGGACACGCTTCGACCCCGTCTCTCTGGCGCCTGCGGCGCATGAATTGGTTGTCAGCGACGACCTTCGCGGCAATCGCGGCCACTATGCGGATTTTCTGGAGTGCGTGCGCACCCGCGGCAAGCCTGTTGCCGATGTGGAGATCGGCTGCCGGTCAGTTACTGTCTGCCACCTCGGCAACATCGCCTATGCGTTGGGGCGGCCATTGAAGTGGGACCCGAACGGCGAGCAGTTTGTGGGCGATGCGGAGGCAGGTCGCATGCTGGAACGTGCCTGTCGCGAACCGTGGAGTATCTGAGGGGCAATCGGACGGATATCAACTGAAGCTTGCTGAGGCCCTGGTCCTCATTCCCAGGGCCAGTTGCCCCAGAGCAAGGCTTCGCCGGGGCCGAGTTCGGCCGCAACTGTGAGTCCTTCATCCGACGATTCCGCTTCGGGACCGGGACGCGTGGTCTCGGCACTGGCGCCGACCAATCGGCTGACAGCCCGGGGCCCGATGGACGCTTTCGCCTGTTGCAGTGCTTGTGTCGAGATACGTACTCTCACTTTCGCCGATTGCTGTGTTCCGTTATGAGCGGCCAGCAGCAGGCGGCCGTCGCTCCCCCATCCGGATGCATTGAGGCCGGCTTCTTCGGTCTGCAGCGTCACATCGTGGCTGCCCACCAGCGGCGCCAGGGCCATGGCTCGGGCGGAGAATGCGTTGACTGCGTTCCACCCGCCTCGCGGTCCGGAGCCGATGCACGCGCCGAGGCTCAATACCTTCAAGTACTCCTGCGCCAGGTCCGCGCACGCCGGAAAGTAAGACCAGCTCATGCCGCGCGCGGCACCGCGGACCCAGAACTCGACGCACCCGCTGCTGCTGCGCACTCCGTATTCGGGTGCGCCGTCCGCCACCCAGCCTGGTCTCGGTTCCCAGGCCGCAACTCCCGACGCCATCAACTCCGTCGGGAAACTCCCCTGCAAACCGGCCAATGCCGGGCCGTCGGGCGTGTCGCTGAACCTGAGGCTTGCGACCCATAGGTGCGCCTCGGGTGCGGCGGACTGCATCCCGAAGGCCAGCCCCTTGACTTCCTCGACGTTCGGCAAGCCTCGCATGTCAAAGGTTGCCACATGCCACTGGCCGTCCGAGACCAACTGGCTGCAGGCAATAGCTGTTCCCTCCTTGCCGACCACTTCCTGGGAAGGATAAACCACGTAACGATCGCTTTTCGTATCCAGGCCCTCGGCTCGATACCGCATTTGAACGTATCGTGCGGAACTGGTGGGCAATCCCTTGAGGCGAGCCGCATAGACGTGCGGGTATTCGTAGCTGATGATCGTGGTGTCGAGCGCCTTCGCGGCTTCGTAGTCGAGTTCGGTTTTTCCGGCGGCGAAACCTCCTTCGATCAGAATGCCGTCGGAAAACAGCTGCGAGGGAGTACCGAAAGCCTCGTTGGAAATCGTTCGCTTTTCCGGGTGGTGTGTCTTCAGCCAATCCCACAAATCGGCCTGCGCCCGCAGCATTCCGTCTCCGTTCATGACTTGCGGATTGGCCCGCGAATATCCCCAGGTCGGACCGGCGCCCCATCCCATATCCCACGCGATGCCCGCCGGGTTGTAGGCTGTCACGCATTGTTTGACGCGATCTTCGTACCAGGCCAGGTATTCGCTGTTGCCGAAGTCCGCGCAGCTTTGCTGGAGCACTCGAAAGCCCAGTTCCGTCGCGACGGATTCAGGCACATTGACGTCGCCCCATGCCTGTCGGTTTCCGTTTTCATCGCGTCCCGACCAATTGCGCCGCGGCGGGCGATCGTCATGGAGGCCCTGCTCGGCGACGAATTGACGGCAGTACAGTAGCGGTGAGATTCCATTGGCGCGTTCCCACTCGATCTCATCACGCACCTGCTTTGCCGACAGCCGCAGCCAGTACTCGGTCCACCACTCGCCATCTGTCGGATAGGTCTCGTCCCAGGGGCCCCAGCCCTGGAACCAGAGTCCGCCCACATGACGCAGCCGCATTTCCTGCAGCAACCTGGCTCCGTCGTTCCATCGCTCGCCAAGTCGTCCGATCCCGCTGCCGAGATTTCCTTCGGGCAATCGCCTGGCTCGCATCTTTCCGTCCCAGGGGAACAGATCTTTGACCAGCGGATCGCTGCTGAACGCAGATCGCAAGTACCAGCTCAGCACGTCGCGGTAACGCAGTCGAGGTTTATCAAATCGTTTCAGAATCAAATCGAACTCGAGCTTCTGACCGACGGCCAGTTGTTTCGGCCGCAGCGAAAGGCACGGCGCGCTGGCCGAGATCGCGTTGGGGTTCAGCACCGCATATCGTCCGACATCGGGACAACCCCACAGCAGCATGGCGTCACGATTTTCAAGTACGGCGAACGGGTAGAACGCCACCTGCGGTGCCTGAGCGAAAGTCGTTGCGTCAGTGGCGTCGACGGCGAACCGCAGTATGGCCGGATCGGACGGGGAGAGAATCAAGTAGGGCAAGCGGGGGACGAACTGCCGATCCCAGGCTTTCGGGTCAAAGGGGCATCGCAGCAGCACTTCCGTCGGCGCTTCGGCAGCGCGATTCGCCGTCAGCGTAACTCGAAGTCTCAACGCTTCCTGCCAATTGAAAAATCGTGCGGAGACGGTGAACAGGCGTCGGTCGTCACCGGCGACCAGGCCCTCGCCCATCCGTTTCCAACCGGTTAACTCGTCCTCCCATTTCTCCGTGCCCACCGGTCGCCAGAGCACCCGCAACATGCCTGGCGAATCTTCGATGAAGCGCATGGCCGCCTCATGGGGTGGCAACTCCTGTTTCGAGGTCCAATCCACGAGTCCGTTCTCAGCGGAACACAGGCCGCTCAGGGCAGTAGTCAGTGCAATCGACAACAGTCTTGTGTAACTCTTGGGCGTCATGGATCGATAAGGCTCCGCTGCAATCTGCTCGAATGGACTCTCGGTCTGGTCGAATTGCCTGTCTTACTGCTTGCTACTGAATACCCCCATGTCAGGCTAGGGAAAAGTCTGTGTTCATCGGCCTTGCGGTCCGAAAAACCGTTGTGCGTTGTCGTCGGTCCAGTCGCCGTTGTGGAAAAACATTTAATTCGTAAGGATTACGACGACACGCGCTTTCCAAAACGGCAATATGTATACAATCAGTAGTGTTGGAAACCAACTGGCTGGCAAGTTTCGTAGGCCGCGTGCTGACAGGGGCGAATCTTTAAGCTTCCGGGGAGATGTAGTGACCTGGAGGGGATGGGTTTCGTCTAATGCTCAGTCGCGAGTTCGTACCTAATGGCGATTGCCATTTAACGTCGGCCGCGTGTTTTTGATCAGGCGACGCAACGGAACAGGTAGAACATGTCGGTTGCACAAGGTTTCATATCGGAAGCGAAGCAGCCTCCGCCGGATCTCGTCACGCTCTTTGAGTGCGTCTGGCGCTTCAAATGGAAGTCGCTCTTTTTCGGCGTGCTGTTCGCAGGTCTGTTCGGTGCCGTGGCGTATCTGGTAATTCCGGCTCGCTACAAAGCCACTGCACTGGTGCGGCTGGCCGCGCCTGACGGAATCGTTGAGCGGCCGAGCGAGTCCTCAAATGCGCAGTCGGGATTCCGCAATACGCAGGGGGAACTGCTTCGCATGCCCCATGTTCTGAAGCGGGCTCTTGAATCGCCGGCCGTCAAAGGGCTGGGCGAATTGAAAAGCGATCCGGAAGGCGTTGAAGATCTGAACAGCTGGCTGGTGGTGGAGTTGCCGCGGACCACCGAGATCATGCGGATCACCGTCGAACATAATCGCGCCGACCTGGCCTTTATGTTGGCCAATGCGGTCACGGATGCCTATCTGAACGAAACGCACCGGGGGGCCGAGGAAGAGGTCGAGAAGAAATTGGCGGCTTTGAACGTATTGCAGAACGATGCGGAAGACCGCCTGGCCAAGTCATGGGCCGACCTGCAGGCGCTGGCAAAGCAGTTGGGGGCGGGCGATCCGGCATCGGCTTCTTTGCAGGCTCAGGCCGAGGTCGAGAACTATCGAGACTACGCGAGGCGTCTCAGGGACGTGCAATCGGAGAAACGCGAGGCGGAACGCCAGGTTCGCATGATCAAGAGCAATCCCGAAGGGCTGACTCAGGAGATGCCCGAGGAGAACTCGATGGTCAGCGTTCGCTACGCGATGTTTCTGGCGAAATTGAAACGCGAGAAAGCGACGTCGAAGTGGGGGCCGAATCACCCGGAGGTGAAAGCGGCGGAAATGGAGGAGAATCTTCTGGCGAACTATTACCAGAAGACGAGTAATGAAGCCAATGCTCCCAAAAAGACCCGCCAGGAGCAGTTGCTCGCCGAGCCGCTGGCAGCAATTTCCCGTTTAGGCAGCGAAGAGCAGGCGTTGGAAACCGCGATGCGCGAAATCGAGCAGCGCCGGGAACTCCTCGGCGGCGACAATGTGGCCAAGCTCGAAATCGTCCGCAATGGCATTCAACGCGTGGAGCAACTCAGCGATCGGCTATGGCAGACGCGTGAGACCCTGGAAGTGGAAAGGCATGCGGACCAGCGTGTGCAATTGGTCACCTACGCGACGTTGCCGCTCGCTCGCGACAGCTCCAAAAGAAACAAACTGACCCTTGTGATGGCAGCGAGCGGTTTCGGACTGGCAATTCTTCTGCTCGCGGCGTCCGAGTTTGCCACAGGGCGTCTGCATTCACAGCGAGACTTCGTCCGGCGCACGGAAATCGAGGTGCTCGGCAGTCTGCCGGCGCTGCCAGCCAGTATTACCGATGGTCATGCCATCCTCGATCCGAAAGCGAGGCGACTCAGGGCCAAACTGGATATGCTGGCCGGGGTGCTGACCAATCACCCGCGTATTCCTGATGCGCGAGTTTTCATGGTGACCTCCGCCAATGATCGTCAGGAACGTGATGGGGTGGCCATGCACTTTGCCGCGGCCCTGGCTCGGATGGGCAAGAAAACGGTGATGGTCAGTCTGGATCTGCGTGACGACCGGCCATCGTCTCACTTCGCACGCGAATCCTCGGTGGGGGTCGTCGAATTGGTCAGCGGCAAGCCGGCCGAATCGCAGGACTCCGCCGCGCCGACTGGAGTTGCTTCGTTGCTGCATGAGGAGGTCGACGCTCCGAGCCGCGCACTTGTGCCGGCTGCGAATCCGGATCTCTACCGCCGCAGTTTGACTGCGAATCGCGGACAGTCTGGATTTGACCTGCACGGGTTGGATTTGGAAACCGGGATCTCCAATCTCGATTACGTGCCTGCGGGCGGGGTGATCGAGGAACCGCTGCCGCTGCTCACGGATCTTCGTCTGCGTGAGTTAGTGGATGAATTGAAACGCGACTACACCTATGTTGTGTTGGACGTTGCGGCCGCAGCGACTTTTCCGGACGCGGTGCACATGGCGTGGCTGGCGGATGTGGCGGTTCTTTCCGTGCGGCGGAATGTCTCCGACACCAACAGCATCATGGAAGCTCAGGCCCGATTGATCGGTTGCGGCCTGCCCGTATTCGGCCTGATGATCGCCTGATCCGCCCGTGTGCCTGGATGCCGTTTCCTTAATCTGCGTTGACGTGTCATCGACGCTGAGCACATGTCGCTCGTCGGTTGCCGCCGGGCCGTTGGCGTGATTAGACTGGGATGACGGTTTCTAATCCGCAGTCCAACAGGTTATTGTCCCACCAAGTGTTGCCGTTCAATCAGCGAACACGACGACGAGGATTCATGCCGACCAGGCGGCGGTTTCTGAGCGCTTCGCTCGCGGCACTCGGTTTGAGCGGCGCCGTCGGCCTGTATACGTGGGGTTGGGAGCCCCACTGGCTTGAAATCGTGGCGAGGAGTCTGGCGTTTCCCGGTCTGCCAAAGTCGCTGGACGGGGCCCGTGTGGCGCATGTGAGCGATCTGCACGCGGGACCGCGAGTGGACAATGCGTACCTGATCAATTCCTTCGCACGATTGCGGGAAATTGCTCCGGAGATCGTGGTCTACACGGGCGATCTCACCGACGTGGGCACGGAAGACGTTGCGTGTGTGCGTGAAGTATTCTCGCATCTGCCGACCGGCAGTCTGGCCACTTTCGGTATTCTCGGGAATCACGACTACGGGCCCCGCTGGGCTTTTCCCGAAATCGCCAGTCGAGTCGTTACTATGGCCGGCGAGGCAGGGTTGCGGGTCCTCCGCAACGAAGTTGCAGAACTGGACGGACTGCAGATCGCGGGGCTCGATGATTACTGGGCGGGGCAACTCAATCTGAGGCAGGCGACCACCGCGCTCGATCCTCGGAGAGCCTCTCTCGTGCTCACGCACAATCCGGATACCGTGGACATTCCGGGATGGGAACCGGTCCGGGGGTGGATCCTGGCAGGACACACGCACGGAGGGCAATGCAAACCGCCGTTTCTGCCGCCGCCGATCCTGTCCGTCCGCAATCGACGCTACACATGCGGAGAATTCTCACTCGCCGGCGATCGGCGACTGTATATCAGCCGCGGTGTCGGGCACACGTTACGCGTGCGATTCAACGCGAGGCCGGAGATTACCATCTTTCGCCTGGAGCGGGCGTGAGCGCGCCGGCAGCGGCAGACCCGGACATGAAGGTCGGAGACACCCACCGGCCGACGCGCGGCAGTTCCCGCTCGCCGCGAGCGGCGGCCGAGCGGTCGATCAGCGCCCTGAATCGCTGCGCATATGTTCGAACTGCTGTTGCTGCTCGGGGGACAGGAGCGATACGATCTGTTCGCCGGACTGTGATTGGAATTCGCGAAGCGTGTCGCGAACCGAACTGCGTCTGCCGCAGCGTTGAAACAGCTCGCGAAGGCGGTCACGGAGGGTGGCCAAGTTCCGCCGGTAGACGTTCTGGATTCTGATCTGCTGCGTGTCACTCAGGCGGAGTGCTGTCGCGACCTCAGGGTCCCGCAACGCTTCCGTTCCGCGAAGCCGGACCAGCATGTTTGCCAACTGCATGATCAATTCTCCATATCGCCCAGAAACGGACGAGGACCATCGGACCTCGACCCTCCGCAGTGCCGCAGCCATTCCATGGCCGCGATTGCCCACTGTGGAGTTAAACCCCGTATTGCCCTGGAATGTTGCGGGGCTGGACGTTCACGCACACGGTTCAGCCGAATTCACATGTTCACATGCGTCATTCTCGCGGCCGCTCCGCGTGTTGCTGACAAATCATGAACGCGGTCCCTTGGAAGAACCGATCCAAAGCAAAGAGCCATATCGAATACGGCATCGAGCAATTTGCCTATTCTTTCTCTGTTGCCGGTCTGAGGGCAGCTCTGGTTTGGCCATGCTGTGCCGCTTCGTAATAGGGTTGGGGCTGCTTTTCTTGGGAGGTTGTGCCGCACCGTCCGATGGCCAGGCACCCGGCGTCAACGCGTCGGCCGAAGCTCCTAGCACCTGGCAGCGCGGCAGCCAGTCTCCGTATGCAGGTCCTGACTCTCCACAAGCCGGGCCCGGGAATGTGCGGCCGGCAAGTGCCGCGGACCGCCCGGAGTCCCCGCCTGGCAGTTCGCGGCGTGACGTGCTGGCAGGCAATGTGGCTTTGGAATCCGGGATCGAATATGGAAGTCTGGCTGGCCGCCCGCTGAACTTGGAACTACTGCAGCCGCGGCGTTCCGTTGAGCCGCCGTTGCCCGTGGTCATCGTGCTGGAAGCCGATCCGCGCCTGGCGCCGCGTCATCGGAACGACCTGATCAACCTGGTGGGAAGCGGAAGGTATTTGTGCGTGTTGCCAGCCAAGACCGCGAGGATCGACCTGCTGCAGCCGGCACACCCTCCCGAATGCAGCGCAGTGGTTGATTGGCTGCGCAGCCACGCAAGCATGTACGAATTGAATCCGGACCGGATCGGGATCTGGGTTCGCCTTCCGCAAGGCGAAGTCGTCTGCACTCTGGCTCGCGGGACGACGGACGTTATGGCGCTGAGGAAGATATTCATTGACGATTCGGAGGAACCGGCCGTCGGCATGGACCGCATGTCCGGGGTGATTGCCTTCTTTGAGAGCAATCTGCGTGGACGGAAGGACCTTTCCGCGGAGATGCCCATGCCGGGACGCGGCCCGATGCGCTGAGCTGCCGTTATGCCGGCCCCGAATTGCCCCGGCGAATCCCGATGAGACGACGTCGGACGAGCGAGCGGCGATCGCCCGGCCGCCCGGGCAGACGATGGCCGCAGGATGCCTGCGGCAGAGCCCGTATCTTCAGTAAGGCCGAGCGAAAGAATAAGTTGACCAATTCGTTTGTGTGTCACAGCCAGTGGCACTCAAAACGGCGGGCAAGGGTGTGATCGCCGTTTCCATTGGCAGAGCCGGATAGGACACTGCAATTCATCGACGACGAACTTCCAGGCCCAGCCGATCACATCGATTTCTTTCGTATCGCTCGCTCACAAGCAACCGGCGAATTGCATAGGCTATTCTTTCGCTCTGCCTGAGCCGCGCGGTAGTTCCCGGACGCTGCGTTATTGAGGGCGACCGTGATCATGAAGAAAAAAGGGGCTCCCGGTATGTCGCACCCGAGAGCCCTCGTCCGGCCGGATCGTCACGCGTTGTCAGTTGCCTGGCTGTGCAAGCCGATCCGATGAAGGAATCCTAGCCCCACCAGTTCTTTGTGAGAAGTTCGTCCACCGCGCTGGACCACGGAGCGACTTTTGAACTGAACGAAGTAAGGCAGGTTGTTGACGTCGCGGACTTTGACACGATTCCGCCAGGCACATGCCGGTCCGGTTGCCGGTTGTTGAACAGAGTTGCGATCGGCGCAAGGTTGCGTGTGGCAGTCGTAGCCGTGGATTGCGAGTTCGAGGTCGTTGTGGAGACAACCGATGACGACGCGCGGCTCACGAGCGTCGATGCGACGGTCGGCTTATATGCGTCGGCCGCGCTCATGTTGACTTCGTAACCGATATCCGCCATCGAGGCGACGGTGATGCGGCTGAGTGGCATGGTGCCATCCTGAATAGTGCCGACCATCACTTCGTTGACGAAAATCGACTGACGCCAATGCGCCAGAGCGGTGCCCGTTCCGCCCGTGTTTTCGACGGGGACGCCAGTAACGCTGGTGCTGAAGATTGCGTTGTATTCGGCAACCGCCAGTTTACCGGTGAATTGCGGATCTGAGGTGCGGGTCCCCGTCAGCATGCCTTTGCTGTTCCACATGGTGCCGAAACCGAGAACGTGCCCGATTTCGTGCACCATCACATCAAACAGTTCGTTGCTGCTCTGCATCTGGGCGATGTCGGCCGTATCGACCATCACCGAGCCGAGAAAGGGCAGGCCGCCGTTCATGCGAAACGCCGTCGGTCCCGCTTCTGCCAAGGTATTGCCGACGTCATCGATTCGCAGGGACACGACACTGATCAGCACGTCATCGATCGTCTGCCCTCGGTACTGAACGTCGGGCAGGTCGCCGACGATCACCTGCTCCCAACGATCTGCCGCCTGCTCGACGACGGACTGAACGCTTGACGTCAGGCCGTTCATGCTCAATTGGATCTGGAACGAACCGGTTGAAGGAGGTGCGGTTTCGGTCAATTGGTTGCCGAAGTCGATTCCGGTCAGTGACTGGCCGACCGTGACGGAGACGGAGACGGATCCGCCGTCCGGGGTCGTCACCTGCCAGTTTGTTTGAATCACTTCGACAATCGAATATGTTCCCGCCGCAAGTGTCAGGCGATAACTTCCGTCCGCTGCCGTGATGGCTGTCGGTTCGCCGCGGTCAAACAGGCCGTTGTCGTTCTTGTCTGCGAAGACCCTCCAACCTCCCAGGCCGCCTTCTCCCAAGTCGAGATTCGTATTTCCGTCGGCGTCATTGAAGACAGTACCGGAGACGGTCCCGACGGCCTTCTGGTTGCCGAAGTCATTGCCGGTCAGCGAGTCACCCACTTCGACGGCAACCGAAAAGGAACCGTCTGCGGGAGTCGTTTGAGACCAGGCGTTTCGGGACTCCTCGCGAATCGTGTAGTTGCCGGGCGCCAACGTCAGTTGCCAACTGCCGTCTCGGCCGCTGATGGCTGCTGGTTCGCCTCGATCAAACTGACCGTTTTCGTTCGTGTCCGAGTAGACCCGCCAGCCCGGTTGGCCGCTTTCGGTTGCGTCAAAGGTGCCGTTTCCATCGAGATCATTGAACACCTTTCCGGAGACCGTTCCAACCTGATGCTGGTTGCCGAAGTCCTGGGTGGTCGAGGATCCTGCTTCGACCGTCACCTCCGCCGGATACAAGACTTGATCGGACGTCGAGACAATCCAATTGGCGGGCAAGACTTCGCGAATCGTGTAGTTGCCGGGCTTCAAAGGCAGGCGGTACATCCCATCGCGGCCGCTGATCGCCGAGGGTTCGCCGCGATCAAGGCGAGCGTTGTTATTGGTGTCGGCGTACACGATCCAGCCCCGAAGCACGGGCTCGCCGCTCTCACGAACCGTGCTGGCGTTCTGATCATTGAAGATCGTGCCCGCCACGCTGCCCAAGGCCCGACCGCCCGCAAGCAGCCTGCGATTCTCCAGTGATTCGACCGCCATCTTCCGCTTCCAAGCCTTGACTTGGCGGAGCGAGCGACGCGACGATTTCTTGCCGAACTGGAAACGGTTCCAGAACCCGAGCTGATTTTGACCCATAGTGTCACCTCACCTCCGTCGTTGCTGTTTCGACAATCGGCCAACACATCGAAGACATCCGTGCACCGACCGTTTGGCCTGCGTCTTCGTGCAAAGTACTGGGGCGAAATCTGGTGCGGAATGTCACACGCGGCTTCAGAATCTCGCCGCTTGCGCCGACATCGCAATCGCCAGGAGTGACTATCCCGCCCAGCCTTTCAGGTCTGGAGCAGGCGGTGCCTCAGCGGCAGTCGCCGTCAACTTCGCGGGCGTCGGAACCGCATGGTCAAGATGCGGATCTTGTTGGCGATTCGCATTGCGGGCTTGCGCCACGTGGTGCGCCGGATCGGAAGAGAAGCCAGGAACAGCACCGCAGGAACCGTTGCGGCCAATCGCAGCAGCAAATCGCTTAAGCCGCCATCGTCAGCGTGCGGTTGGCCTTTTGGCTGTCTGCCGGCAGCCGCTGGCGTTGCCGTCCCATTGGCCTGCGGTTGTGGCTGGCCGGTTGTGATGCGGTTCGAGGAGACGGTCTGGTCGGCGAGTTGCCCCGGTGCCGTGGCCAGTTCAAAGACCTGGTACAGCCCGACCCCTGCGTCCATTTGCACGCCGCTCTTGCCGGCTGACGCCAGCGTCAGGACTGCGGCGGACTGCACTGTTGGCGAAACTCCGGCTTCAGCAAAGAAAACGCCCGATGTGGAATCCGTCGGAGAATCCAGGGCAATCATGCCGCCTTGATCGACGGCAGCCGCATGCGTCGCATTCGCCTCATCGCAGCCGGTTTCTCGAGAATGCTCAGTATCGTCTGACGAGTTGACATCTCCTCGCGACTCGTTCGACTCGCCTCGCTGCTCGGAGTATTCGTTTTTGGTTTGCTGTGACGTCCGCCTTCCAGTGGCCTCGCGACTGGGAGTCAACGCCGGATCGTGCAGGATGGAGTACGTTTCTTGCGCCGCTCCGATATCAATCACTCCTCCTTCGATGTCGCCGGCAATACTCGCCATTTGCAGTGACGAGGAAGATCGCAGGCCGGTTTCCAGGTCGTACCACTCCGTCAGCGGCTGCTCGCCACGAGATTCAGATAACCTCGGTTCGATCCGCTCGAGCCCCGAAGAAGCAACCAGAGTTCCCTCTGGTACCGCGTAGACGGTGCCCGATCCGATCCAGTTCGAAATCGGCAAGGTCCGGTCGACGGAAAGTCGGAGCAACCCTCCCTCTTCATTGGAACTGGCAGCCGTCGCAGCAGAGGGAATCTCAAGCAGTGAATTGAAGATCAGCTGCCTGCCCGAACCCCGTGGAAACTGACCGTTGGCTCGCGACCCGATTGTGTCGAAGCTGTCGGCGGCAAATGAATTGCGAAGCGGCACATTCTCGCTTGGCGTTGACGCACGCGCCCGCGAAGCGGCAAGCGTGCCCAGACGAGGCAGGCTGGTTTCTGCCGCCTGAGAATTCAGCGACACCAGGCCGCCTTGAGGCTCCGCAAACGTGCTGATTGTCAGAAGGCTGAATAGCAGGTTGCTCGGCGGAATCACGATTTCGACGTGGAGCACACCTGACATGACCGTGTCGTAATCAGAGAAAGGCTGATCGAGCGATTGCAGCGACGACCATGCGGAAGTTGAAGACGACGAAGACCGCCACGAGGAGGTCGATGCCGCGAAGTAAGTGCGCTGATAATCGCGATCGGGCATTGTGTCCCAGAATGCGTCCGCCACGGGGCCGCGGTCGTACCGAGGCAGGTTATCGTGCAGACCGCTGCCGCGCTGTCCGAGACTGTTGTAGCCAAAACTGTCACGGCTGAACGCCGGATCGGGACCGCCCGAATCAAATAATGCTTCGGCCGCAGAGCGAAATCCGACGTCGTCGAAAGCAGAGTCCAAAGGTGCCGGCCCCGGTGCGGCAAGCGGCGTCTGTTCCAGCCGTTGCGATTGGTGGCCCAAGCCGACGGATGCCCGCATTCCGACTTCTGCGACTATCGCGCCGGGTTGCGGCGAATCGAAGTGTCGCGCCGTCAGGTCAGCCGCGTATCCGCGTTCCGGTACAAAGTTGGCTGGCATCACCATGGCGGAGAGCACGGTGCGCGATTCGAGGCATTCCACCGTCAGGCGGAAACCGCGGACCTGCCGCCGTCTTCGAGATCGGGCACCGGTATGTCGATTCCGTTTCGGCATCGTCATCGCTCGAAGTCGAGAGCTATCTTCCTGCGAGTTTCAGGAATCTCGCGTCTTCGCGAATACCCGCAAGAGATTCCTTTGAGGATAAACCAGATGAGAATTTCAGACCAGCGTCCACTGCCTGTTGCAGCGTGCTGATTGCTAGCGTGGCGCATTCTTCAGCTGTCATTCCTGTTCCGCGGGACTTGGTCAGCAGGTGGCTGGCCTGGGCCAGTTCCTCCGCGACAGTGAAGAGTCGTTCGGGATCCCGGGGCCACAGTTGCTTTCTCGCCAGTGCAATTCGAGCCGCTTCTTCGGGTTTGCCGAGCTGGCGCAGCAGTCGGCCGTAATTGTAGTAATGTTTGCTGAGAAAGACCCGGTAGTCGGCGACGTTCGGAGCCCGGTTGAACGCGGCCAGCTGGTGCGAAAGGGCGGTCTTGTACGCTTCGGCGGCGGCTTCCTGCTGCCCGCTTCCCTCCAGCACAATGCCCAGGTTGTTGTAAATGCCTCCCAGACTGCTCTGCAGGCTCGTGTCGTTCGGACACTGCGCCGCCAGTGGTTCCTGAATGGCCAGTGCCTGCCGGAAAGACTGCTGTGCTTCATCGGCGTGGCTCAATCCGCTGTGGACCAGCCCGAGATTGTTCCAGCTGACGGCCAGGTCGCGACGGTATAACTTGTGCGACGGAGCTGCAGCAACGAGCCGGCGCTGGATTTCGATGGCTCGACCATACGAATTGACGGCGTCCGACGTCCGCTGGGCCCGCGACTGGGCCGCGCCGAGGTTATTGCAGGTCAGCGCGAGATCCCGTTCGTATTCGGCCATGCCAGGACTTGCGGCCACGGCTTTCTCCTGGCACGCTTGGGCCTTTTCATACCATTTCACGGCCTGCAGCGGGTCTGTCGCCGCACGCAGGGCTCCGAGATTGTTGTAGGACGCCGCCAGATTACGGTACTGACTGGCATCGTCCGGCATCGCGGAGCTCAAGTCCAGCTGGCGGCGGATGGCTTCGCGGAATGACGCTTCGGCCAGATCGTTCCTGCCGGTCTGGCTCTGAAGCAATCCCAGGTTATTCAGCGAAAGGGCGAGATCGGCCTGATATTGGGCGGCTTCGGGAGACTCCGCCACGAGTCTCTTCTGCAGTTCGATGGCATCGTCAAATGCGCGGCTCGCCGTTTCAATTTCCCCGGTGCGACTGGACAGCAGTCCGATATGGTTGCGGCAGAGCGCCAGGTTGCGCCGATGTTCGGGGACCTCGGGGTGATTCGACGCGAGTTTTTCGAATATCCCGGCTGCGTCTTCGTGCGCCTTGATCGCTTCCTCTGTCGAGCCGATTTCTGCCGTGATCCTACCGATCTTGTTGTAGGTCAATCCGAGGTCGTCCTGCAGCGTCTCATTGTCGCGGGCCTGCAGGAGGAGTCGGTGATAATAGTCGAGCGTATTCAGGAGCAGCTCTCGCCGCACTTGCTCGGCCCCCGGCACATCGGCCAGACGCTCGGCCATGCGAGTGCCGAACTGATACACTGCGTCGCGCGCTTCGTCGAAGTTCAGTTTGGCTCGTTCGGAATTATGCTGAGCTCGGACTTTTTCCCGGTTGATCAGCAGCGTGCCGATCGCAAGTCCCAACAGGGCGAGGAGGCCGGCGACCGCGGTCACTGCGGCAATGCGGTGATGTCGCCTCACCCATTTGTAGATTCGATCGCCGACCGTGGGCGGCTTGGCGAGGGTCGGTTTTCCGTCCAGCACACGCTGCAGGTCATCGGCCAGATCCTGCGCCGTCGCGTACCGTTCGTCTCGGCGCTTGGCCATAGCCTTGAGAATCACGGTTTCGAGATCCGCGGGAAGCTCCGGCCGAATCTGCCTCAAACGTCGCGGTTCGTCCTGATCGATCTGTCGCAGCAGTGCCGGACCATCGTCTCCGGGAAATGCGGGCCGGAGTGTGAGGAGTTCGTAGAGCGTCGCGCCGAGAGAGTACACGTCCGTGCGATGGTCGATCAGCGCCGACTTGCCGATCGCCTGTTCCGGGCTCATGTAACGCATCGTGCCGACGACGTCGCCGGTCCGCGTGAGCGTCGCCTCGGACTGGCAGCGGGCCAAGCCGAAATCAGCGACCCACACGCGTCCGTCGCTGTCGAGCAGAAGATTCGAAGGCTTGATGTCGCGGTGCACGATGCCGTACTCGTGGGCATAATGCAGCGCCCCGGCCGCTTGCACTCCGAGTCTTACGACAGATTGGAAATACGGCTCATCACACTTCCGAGTCAGGAAAGACTTGCCGTCGGACCAGCGCGTAGGTTGTGCCGCGATGCGTTCCGTATCGTTGTCGCTCGAGGCGGTCCCTGTTCGCGAACCCGCCTTGCTCAACCCGCCGCGAGACTTGTCTCGCAATTGAGCAATCGCGCGGTCAAGGGACTGGCCGTCGATGAACTGCATCGCGTAGTAATGGACGCCTCGTTCGACGCCGACAGCATGAACCGGAACGATGTTGGGATGGTGCAGTTGTGCCGCGGCCTGGGCTTCATTTCTGAACCTGGCGATCTGTCGCGAATCCAGGATCGAAGCAAACGGAAGCACTTTCAGCGCCACGCGGCGGCCGAGGGACGTTTGCCGAGCCTCGTACACGATGCCCATCCCGCCGCGGCCGATCTCCCGAACGAGCACAAAATCGCCGAGCCGCTGTTCGTGCTCATCGAGCGCCGGCAAGTTCGGCTGCGCGTCCTGCGGCGATTTTCCAAACACGCCGGCCACGTCATGCAGCGCGTCGAGGCTGCTGAGATACAACCGCAGCGGCGCGGCGAGGTCGGGATGGTCCGCGAGCAGCGTTTCCGGATGCGGCGGCAGGCCCCGTTCCAGAGCGGACAGATACCGATCCAGGATCTCAGACAGCCGGTGCTGCTGATCCGGAGTCAGACCGTCGAGGGCCGACGATTCGGTGCTGATGTCGATCCGATCGTCCGATTCCATGTCAGTCAATTGGATGGCAAACGTCCTTGAATTTCTCGATCGCCCGCAACCACAGCATGCGGGTAGCGCCCGGATTGCGTCCAAGCCGCTCCGCGATTTCCTCGAACGATAGTCCCTGCAGGTTCCGCAACACGATCACGTCCCGATACTGGGGGCTGAGCCGCGCCAGTTGGTCCGCGATGGCCACGGCCCGCTCGCGCTGGCCCACCAGACCACTGGGCGACGGGCCCGGGTCGGCGAGCAGATGTCCGATTTTCGCCGCCGAACGATCGAAGGCCTCGGTGGCCTGATCGAGCGAAATCTCGCAGCGCACGTCACGCATCTTGGCCTTCACGTGCGTCTCGACCGCGTGGTGCCAGCAATTGATGAGGATCTGACGCAACCAGGCGAGAAACTCCCGCTCGGTTCGCCCGCGGAACTTGCCGAAGTCGCGATACGCGGCCAGCATCGTCTCCTGGACGATATCGGATGGACTGACCCGCGCCCGCAGTTTGCGGTCCAGCTGCGTGGCTGCCAGGATAGTCAGGTAGTTCCGGTACACCTTCAGCAATTCGCCAACGGCGTCATCCTGCCCCTGCTGGGCTGCATCCAGAAGATGCTCCACAATGGTCTCATCCATGCGACGTTCCGGTGACTGGCAACTCATTGATAGTCAACTCGTCGATCACCGAATCGCCTGGCGACGGTGATCGATTCAATTCTAATACGATCTGTCGGTTTCTGACCAACCCACCTTCGCATCTCGCAGGGAAACGGTCCGCTGTTCCCCTGAATCCTGATAATAACCGAGTCCGGGTATTTCGCGAGTGAAACGTCGCCGGGCTTTTGTCCTCTGTGCGGTCCATGCCGGAGTTGCCGGGTCGTCCTGAAATCGGTTCTAAAGCCACCATGGATCCGTCGAGTCGGCGAAGGCCCGGTCAACCCCCGCCTGGTGTGAATTCACGGCCGACTCGCCCTCGGCGCCGGACTGCAGGATCTCCACGGATGTACCCAGGAAGCGAATCAGGGAGGCCGCTACGGCATCATCGCTGCCGTATACGCCCACGTCGTGCGCGGGGGACTGATCCGCGGGATCGGCGACAAAGCTGGCCGTTCCGGCACTCACGGCTCGCAGCGGGATGCTCATCAGCAGCGTTTCGCTGCCGCCGGAACCTGTCAACGACGCGGAAAATCCGCCGGCTTCATCGATCAGGCCAGCGGTCGAAATGTCGCCGCTGTTGCCGTTGGAGAATGCCGTGCCGTACGTGATGCTGCCATCGACGGCGACGAGCGAGGAGTCAAACGAGACGTCGAGGTAGGCGGAGAAGATACCCTCGGCCGAATCACGCAGGTCTTCGACATAGACATTCAGCACGAAGGACGATCCCGCTTCGAGTGAACTGACCGGAGAACCGTCGGCGGTCGTCGCTTCGAGACGCATCTGTACGTCGAACACCTGGGTGACGTCAATGGACACCGTCGCCTGGCTGACTGCACCGGCGGCGTCAACTGCCTGGTAAACGAATTCGTCAGAGCCCTGATAGTCGGCGTCCGGTGTGTAGTTGAAAGCTCCGTTGCTATCCAGCGTCACCGTGCCATGAGCCGCCTGCGTGACGATTTCAGCCGTCAGTGCATCTCCGTCCAGATCGCTGTCATTGGCAATCAAGCCGCTCGATACGACGACCTCCAGCGTGTGGTTCTTAAAAACGCTGTACGCGTCCGCATTCGCGGTCGGCGCATCGTTGAATGCGAAGACCTCGAGGCTGACGGTCATTGCATCGGATTCCGCGCTTCCGTCTGTGGCAACGTACGTGAAGGTATCGGTGCCGGAAAAATTCGCGTTCGGCACGTAGGTTAAGGAACCATCCTGATTGAAAGTCAGCGTTCCATTGGCTGGCGCATCGACGACTTCCGCCGTCAGGACATCTCCGTCCGCGTCCATGTCGTTGGAGAGCACGCCGGCTGCCGCATTCAACTCCAGCGTGCCATCTTCATTCAGGCTGTACGAATCGTCCTCAGATACGGGGGGCTGGTTGCTGGACGTGACGCTGATCGTCACCGTCGCGTAACTCGTCGCACCAGATGAATTCCGGGCCGAATATGCAAACGAATCGGTTCCGAAAAAGTCCGCGGCAGGCGTGTAGCTGAACGCACCGTTTGCGTTGAAAACGACGGTGCCGCTCTCCGGCAGGCTCGTCAGTACCGTAGTCAGGCTGCCGCCGCTTGTTTCGCTGTCGTTGGCGAGCACCCCGTTCGCCTCGGCGACAGTCAGCACACTTCCTTCCGCCACGGCGTAGGTGTCGTCGTAGGCCATTACCGCCGCGACTCTGTTTGCGTCCCCGTTCTGCGTGTCGGCTTCGCGAATCGACATGGCCAGCGTGACATTGCCCGATTGTTCCTCGGCCAGTGCAACGGTTTCGCGAAGCAGACCGGTGTTTTGCAGGGTCGAGGACAGGAACCAGCGGAAGCTCACGGCAGAAGCGCGGAGTCCGCGTTCTCCGAAGTTGTTTCCAGTGATCTGCTGCGAGTCCTCGAGCACCAGATTTTCGATTTGGTCGTCGGAGACCGTCGCTGCGGAAGAACCGGACGAGTCGGTGCCGTCCAGGAATGCCTGCGGTTGCGTCTCGGTCAGCGAGTAAGTGCCCGCGGCGAGTTCCGTGAACTCATAGTATCCCGAACTGTCGCTCAACGTGGCGCGAGAGACGGAGACGCCTGCCGACGTGGTGCCCTCCAATTTAATCTCGATTCCAGGCAAGCCGATCTCGGTCGTGTCCATCTGGCCGTCGTTGTCGGCGTCGTGATAGACGTACCCGGTCAACCCGACGACCGTCGTCGCCGAAGCGGAAGCTTCGGTCGCCACCATGAGGGCGGCCTCGCCGAAATCGAGCGAGTCCACTCCCCTGCCGATCTCGACGGTCGCCGTGTATTCGCCGGACGGAATCGGCGAGGTTGCGTAGCCGCTGCCCGAGAGCAGCGAACGAACATGGTACGTGCCCGGTTCGACCTGAAACAGAAAGTGTCCGTCGTAATCGGTAACCGTCGATGTTTCGCCCGAATCAAACTCGCCATTGCTGTTGCTGTCGAGGTAGACCGTTACGCCGGACAGTCCTGTTTCGGCCGAGTCCCAAACACCGTCGGAGTTGCCGTCCTGAAACACGGAGCCAGTCAGAGTTCCGGTTCCCGCAACCGACTCGACGACCGCCAGTTCATTGGAGTCGCTCATCGGCAATTCGCCGTATGGCGACTCGTTGTCGGTGTTGATGGGCAGCGCGGCGATCTTGTCGACGGTGGTCATATCCAGCACGTGCCCGAAGACCGTGAACGCGTTGTTGTCTTCCGAATCGAGGAACGAGTTGTCGTCGCTCAGATTCACGAAGAACTGACTCGTCGCGCTGTCCGGGCTGCTGCTGAGCTTGGCCATGGCGATCGTGCCGCGAGTGTTCGAAATGCCCGGCTCGTTGGTGATCGCGGCGTCGGTAGGAACGGCTGTGAATTGCGACGTGTCCGTGAACTGGGGCGACGTCGTGGTGAAGCCACCACCCTGGATCACAAAGTCTGAGACCGATCGGTGGAATATCGACTGATCGTAATCGCCGTCGTTGACGTAGTTCAAAAAGTTGTCGACAGTTCCCGGTGCGTCGGTGCCGTACAACTCAACGACAATCGGGCCGAGAGTGGTGTTCAGCGAAACGACGGGATCCGAACCGTAAACGAGCACAATCTCGTCGCCCGCTTCGAGCACGTGCGATGCGAACTCGGTGGAAACCCGGCCGTTTACGAACATCTTCACCGAGTCGGTCGAATTGCCCGCGTAACCGAGCAGTTCCGAAGACGACAGGTTGGCGTTCGAGTTGTTTCCGGCCGTGCCGGCATCCGTACGCCAGATGTCAAAAAAGTCGCCGAGCGTTACGCTCGTTGAAGCGTCGAAGAAAAGGTCACCGGTCGCGTCGGTCGTGTAAACGCTCGCCGTACTGCCGTCCGCGTAGACACCTACGTCCGCCGGAATACTGACGTTCTGCGAGTTGATGCAGACGGAAAGTCGAAACGACGAAGTCGATTCGGCGGATGTCGCCGTCAGCAGCACCGTATCGTCTGTGGTACTTGCATCCTCGGCCTCTCCAGTCCAGGCCGCAACACCGGTCAACGCCAGACGCGAGTGGAGTGACTCCAGGAACGGCCGCCGCCACATTCGGCGTTGTCGACGTTTTTCGTTCCGGCACATGCGCCGCCGACGATTGGCGGCGAGAAAACCCCTGAACATTGAAGCACCATCAATGGAAGGCAAAGTCAAAATAATTCACGGGAATTGGGCGGGGTGCTTGAGCAAACTCGCGCTGCTGAATAGCCCCGGGCCACCAGCGCGCGCGTTCTGTCAGGCGAGAGTCCGGTGGCGGCAAACTGACGGGAAACCGCAAAATCAAGGCTGCCTACATCGATAGGACGTTCTGCTTCGCACGGCGTCACGCGCGAACGGCAAAAATACGTGTCAGTAAATGCTGCGACCCGACCTGCCGGATAGTGCGAAAGACGGAAGGCCGCTCCGCAGGGAGTGTTCCGGCGGAAGTCGCATGCGTCGCGGGACGAGACGATTGGATGTCACTTTGAACACAGATCGAGCGTCTCCGATGAACCGGATCCGGACAGAAGTTAGGTTTTTCGGGCTGTGTTCCTCCTCAGTTTCGACCCGGATTGCTGAAAATGGGCCGGTTTTTGCCACGTCTGCGTCCTGTTGCCCCAAAAACCTGCAGTTTCAGTTCGGAATTCAATGATCTGGCTGAGCGAATGGCGCGCAATATGCTCTGATGGCGGTTGCCTGGATTCAGGGGGGCGTTAGAGGGAGAATCTGTCATGATCGCCGGTTCATTCAAAGCGTGGTTTGTCGGGACAATAGTGGCCGTGTTTTCGATCGGGGGCGCCTTTATGCAATCCAATTTGGCCGGAGAGGAAAGCGGGGCCTCTGGTCGGCGGCAGGGCCAGTCCGGAGAGGCGATCGCACCCGAATCGCATCCATCGTTGAGGGGGCTTGATTTCCCTATCGTGCTGACGGACGTTCACGGCGGGTTTGTCGGTATGTCCGGTTATATCTGGACGATCGAACGGGACGGTTCGTGGAACCGCCAAAGATATGTGATCAAGCCGAAGAGTCCGGCGGATCAGCAGGGCCGGTTATCCCGCGGGCAACTGGCGTCGCTGGCCGGAACGCTGGCAGCGAATGATTTTGCCGCACTTCCCGACACCATCGGGAAAACGGCGGGAGCCAACCCGCACCTCATCACGCTGGCCGTGGGCAACAAGAAATCGATGCTGCAGTTAGGCGCGGGAAAACGTCTTCCGCCGGTCGACCCGAATGCCGGCAGTCGCGACCCCCAGAACCGCTTCGTCTCGTCAGTTCAGGCCGTGCTCGAACTCGTTGCCGCGAAGAACGGCGGGCCAATTCCGAAATGACGCCGGGAGATTCGCTTCACATTGAAAGCCGAAGGGCTTTCATGGAGGCAGCCTGGTGCAGCGCCCCCGTGGAAAACGGCAGGCGCGCACATTTGAATGAAGGCCAAGCGAGCATTTGCTCTGTCTTTGAACGTGTTTTGAAACTCACCCTCCGCTCGGGCAGGATCGGCCCGTCAGGTCCGGAGAGGGGCTGCTGCCCTTCCCCGCACGTTAACGCGTCCGACCCTTCCGCGATGCGAAAGGGTGGATTGGATTCTGCAAACACGTCCTCAGAATTCGACCTGGTACTTCTGGGTCATGGCTTTGCGGATCTTCGCTGACGCATCCTCGATCTGCTGCAGAATCTGCTGGACGCTCGCGGCGCCGGTGGCTGTCTCATTGGCTCGAACCTGGGTGCGGGCGGAGGCCTGTTCGTTTCGAGTCATTCCCCGCGTCCAACTGCCACCATAGTAACCGTAGCCCGCATAACCGTAATTGCCGAAGCCACCGCCGCCGTAGAAGTTGTTGGTGACGCCTGATGCGACGGCATTCACCTCGCCGACTCGAGTGCGGATTCCCACACCCTTAATGGCCATTGACGCGTCTCGCAGCTGGGACGCCACAAAGTCGCCGTACTTGAGCATCTCGTCGTCGACGTGCAGCAGCGGCAGTTGGTCGATCTTGTGAGCATAATTGTCGTACCACTGGCCGATCTGGCCCATCGTCTTGGCCTCTTTCTTCTGCACTTTCAAGTCACTCAAGAGGTGGCTGACCGACTTGAAATACTGCTGCGTGGCCTGGGTGGCGTCCAGCGCCGCGGAGGACGAATCGCCG
The DNA here is from genome assembly GCA_903863885.1 of uncultured Planctomycetaceae bacterium. Classification (GTDB taxonomy): domain Bacteria; phylum Planctomycetota; class Planctomycetia; order Pirellulales; family Pirellulaceae; genus CAIPEB01. Next base: position 43,990 of record CAIPEB010000039.1, read on the forward strand.
GGGCTGGCCTCCGCCGTCTGCGGCTTCTTTTCCTGGGTGAGTGTCTGAGTCGGCAACTCAACCATGCTGGACAGCCGGGTGAGTCCGCTGTCGGACAGTTTGCCTTCAAGGGTGATGCGAGTGCCCGTGACGGACACGTCCCAATTCGCGAATTCGTCGATCATGGCGCCTCGTTCGCCGAGAATGTAGAGGAGCATCTGCTTTGCAATGGGGGTCAAAATGGTTGCATCCCGACTGAAGTCCACGAGGATTTTGCCGGAGACCTGATCCGTAAACGTCACGCCGAGTACGACGCCGTTGATGCTCGCGAGGATCTTGGCGAGTTCAGTCTTGTCGATCGATGCATTCTTTAAAATATCGCTCGTCGAAGTCTGGATTCTCGATTCGACGTCGGAGACCGTCAGAGCATCGGTGAGGTCCAGGGCCATGATCACGCCGGCGGAACCTTCGACATAAGTGAGGGCCTTCTGCAGGTAAGGAGAGAGATTGCCGCCGGTTTCCCGCACCCATCGCGCTGCCAGTTGGCGGTTGGCCGGCGCGATGGCCCCCATTACGTTATCCGACAGCTTCACCACGTAACTATCGTCCGAAAGACATATCGCGGGAAACCCCGCCACTTCGTCGATGGTTCCTCCGAGGTCTTTGGCCAGCGTTTGCAGCGGCGGCGCAGCGTCCGCCTGGACCAGGGCGGCTTCCCAGATCGGGCGCATGGATGAAAGGTTCAGTTGCGAGGCCAGCACGAGTTGGTCGGCATTCGGCGGGATATTCGTCAGTCCAGCGTTGAATCGCTTGGATCGATCGGCCTTCCAGCTTTCGGCCTGAGCGACCGGACTTTCCATGATCTTGTCGACATTTATGAGCACCAGGGCGTTGGCCGAGGAAGGCACGCGTTGCACGAGTTGATCGATCTGTGCCATGGCGACACTGGGAATCGTCGCCAACGCCATTGTGGCGACGAGTGCGGGCATTGAGGACCTTTTCATCGATTGAACTCCGCGGCAGCTGGAATGATTTCGATTGCGGTTGGAGACCGGAAGCGGTTTGGAACGTGAGATTACCGAATCAGCATAAGTATCATGTCTTAAGCGCCATCGGCAATCAACTCCGTAAATGCTGCCGGGGGGTGGGAATTGCGGAGGGGGCTCTGCCGAGTGCAATTCGGTGCCGGTGAAAGGTGTCTTTTCCGCGGGTCGTCCGCCGATGGCCCGCCGTCGCCCCGTCAAAGGGCCGGTCCCGTGCGGACTGCGGACTGTGCCGGTGCAGCCAGGGGGCTCGCGCCGCCAGTCGGCCGGCAATTGCTTGTTCACGCACGGTCCCGTATTTAGCATGGAGGATGGCGTGCCGAGTCTGCGGTTCGCGATTCTGTGAGCGAGGCGGCCATTTCGCATACGGACTCGACCGGCTTCGAGGATGTCTTCAGTGCCTGCCGAGCCTTCTGGAGGGACAACCGGTGAGTGACTGGTTCCGTCAATTGAATCGGACCGTGTTCGGCCGAATGCTGCTCTACGTGGCTGCTCCCACGCTGTTGGTCTTCATGCTGCTGATCGTCCTGGGGACGCGAGCCACGTTCGACGGACTCAGGCAGGCCGCCGAAGAAAGGCTCAGGATCTCCGTTTCGCTCAATGCCCTTCGGATCGAGGACAAGCTCGAGCGAGCTCTGCTCAGCGCCCAGCGCATGGCCGAATCCCAGGTCGCCGGGCTGTTTGGCAAACGCGAGGCATCTTTGGAGCTTGCCCGCCTCGTGCTCGAACATTCGCCCGAGTTCACGGGCTGCTATTTCGGCTATGAACCGAATGCCGATGGTCAGGATGCCTCGAGCGTCGGCAAGCTGCCCCCCGAGTCGATGGACAGGCAGGGACGCTTCATTCCCTACTGGTTCGTGACCTCCGACAAGGTCCGGACGATCAAACTCGAACCGCTCGTCAACTACGAAACGAGTCTTTACTACCAGGGTGCAAAGACTGCATTCAACAGCACCCGCAAGGCCGCGCCTTTGGTCACCGAACCGTACGTTTACCAGGAGAAGCTGATCGTCGAGCAGGTTTATCCGATTGTCATGGACGGCAAGTTCAAGGGAATTGCGGGGCTCGATTTTGCGCTGGCCGATGTCCAGGCGGACCTGCGCCGTGTGGCGGAACAGGAACACAACGACCTTTTCCTCATCAGTTCGCGGGGGAGGTTCATTGCAGCCACCACCGATCCGCCGACGGATAAAGTCGACGACACCGAAGGCATGCTGATGACCCACGAGGTGGCCACGTCTCCCTATTCAGATCTTCTGTCGGACCTGATGAAACCGGGAGAGACCGCGCGTCTGAAGAGCGGAACGGATCCGGTAGACGGCGGGAGGTACTATTTTGCAGCCGCGTCGATTCCTGCGGGCGGATGGACCATGGTTCTGCGAGAGTCCGAATCGGCGATCCTCGGCCCCATTCGCTGGCAGCTCGCCTACCGGATGTCGGCCGGACTGGCCGGGCTGGCGGCGGTTGTCGGACTACTGCTCTGGATGAGCTATCGGCTCGGGCAGCGCGTCAGTCTGGCCGCTGCTGCCGCCGAACGCGTCGCGCGCGGCGATCTTACGGAAGAAATCCAATCGAGCGACAGTCCGGACGAGACGGGAGACCTGCTCCGCTCGATTCATCGCATGACAGGCAACTTGAATGGCCTTGTGGGGCAAGTTCGAACGAGCAGCCTCCAGTTGAATTCAACCGCAACGGAACTGGCGGCTACCAGCCAGCAGCAGCAGGCGAACGTCAGCGGATTCGGGGCTGCGACGACCGAGATCGCGGCCGCAGCCCGACAGATTTCGGCCACTTCCGTCGAGTTGGTCGGAACCATGAAGGAGGTCTGCGACGGGGCGCTGCAGACCGACCGTCTGGCCAAGTCCGGCCGTGATGGACTCCGGGAAACGGAAGCGAATATGCGTGCCCTTGAGCAGGCCACCGTGTCGATCAGCGACAAACTGGGCGCGATTCACGGCAAAGCTCGAAACATCACACTTGTGGTTACAACCATCACCAAAGTCGCGGATCAAACCAATCTGCTGTCGGTCAATGCGGCGATCGAGGCCGAGAAGGCGCGCGAGTACGGTGCCGGGTTCCTTGTCGTCGCGAGGGAGATCCGCCGATTGGCCGATCAGACGGCAGCGGCAACGCTCGATATCGAGCAGATGGTGCAGCAGATGCAGAAGGCCGTTTCCGAGGGCGTCACGGAAATGGACCGCTTCACCGAAAAGGTCCGGCACAGCGTACAGGGCGTCCAGGTGATCAGTCGCCAGATGGAGGAAATCATCGAGCGAGTCCGGGCCAACACGGAACGGTTTGAACTGGTGAACGGAAGCATGCAGTCTCAATCGCTCGGCGCCGGGCAGATCAGCCACGCGATGTCGCAACTGACCGAGAGCGCAACGCACACCACCGAATCGATCCGCGACTACTGCCACGCTGCGACGGACCTGCGCGAAGCGATTTCGGCTCTGCAGTCCTCCATTGCCTCGTTCCAACTGAGAGCCTGATACCTGGCCGGTCCTCGCCGCCCGCGTGCCTGATTATCCTGCGCTGATTTCGGGAACCACAAACGGTTCGCGGTAGACTCGCTTCAAGAATTGGTTGGCTGCATCTCCGCTGGCGCCCGTGAACTTGCCGGTGGCCACATCAACTTCGAGCGGAGGGCTCAGCTTGATGTCTGCGCCGGTCATTTCAACGTGGTGGGCACGCAGTAGTTGCTCCATCTCGTCCAGCAGACCAGCCCATTGACCGGAACCGTCCCGCAAAGCAGTCGCTTCGTCGCGTGTGTAGGCGTGCCCGCAGCGGAAGGCAATGTTCGCGAGGTTGCACCAACTCGTCGAGTCATGCCCAACTTCCACGCCGGCCTTCAAGATCGAGGGGTCGCGTTGCCGGACGGCGTCGATAAAGTTCTGCTGGTGGGCCCCGTTTCCGCTCGTTCCCTTGAACGTCTTAACGACTTTGCCTTCCTGGTCAAAAGCGACGGCTTTGCCCCGCTGTCCCTCCAGCCGGCCACCCTCGCAATACGCAATGTAACCGCTTTCGGGGCCGGGCACCTTCGGCGATCGCGTCGAGCCGGGGCCCGCGACGATATTGGCCAGCCCGATCACGACCGGAATGCTGCCTGTGTCGAAGCAGACGAAATGCACGTTGGGCGTCTGGCCGGCGTCCTGCCAAATCACTCGACCGCCACCCCCGACAATTCGCCTGGGCAGCTTGACCGAATCGTTGAAAACGATGTTCCGGCAATCATCGAGCACGTGCACTCCCCAGTTGCCCATTTCGCCGGAGCCCGTGTTCCAAACCCAATGCCAATCGTACTGCAGATTGTCTCGCAGAATCGGTTCTTCCTGCGCCGGGCCGAGCCAGAGGTTGTAGTCCAGGCTTTCCGGAACAGGAAGCGGCTCTGCGCGTTTGCCAATCGGCGCACGAACTCCGTATCGGTTCACTCGCGCGGACTTTATTTCGCCCAGGGCTTTATCCTCGTGAAGAAACTTCCTGATTTCCGGCTGCATCGGATCGGATCGTTGCTGCGTGCCGACCTGGCAAATTCGAGCGTACTTCTTCGCGGCCGCCACAGCCTGTTGGCCTTCCCACTGGCTGTGCGACAGAGGCTTTTCGACATAAACGTCTTTGCCCGCCTGCATTGCCCAGATCGCGGCCAGGC
>CAIPEB010000040.1 GCA_903863885.1 uncultured Planctomycetaceae bacterium
ATTCACCCTCCTGCAATGCGGGAGGGTCGGACGCGAAAGCGTCCGGGGAGGGGGATTCGCCCCCTCTCCGGCCCTAACGGGCCGACTCTCCCCAAGGGGCGAGTGAATTTCAAAACACCGTCTTACTCGTCTCACGTCGAATTGAGCGGGCCGAGTTCGAATCTCTTTTCGAAAGCTCGTCGAACCCGACTGCGCTGAGCGTCTCGCCGTGGCGCCGGGATTTGACGCAGCGAATCGATCCGACATCTCATTTGTCGCGTAAGGGCGACACGTCTGTCGGATGTGTGTTCGGATGTTGACGCGATGCGTGAATATTCCAGGACGGCGAGCAAAGAAACAGCGATTCAGTGAATTTGAATTGCCGGAAAAGCCGGCTGTCGTTGCGACGAAATCCGCTGGCAGGATCACGGTTTACGAACCGTCCGAGGAAATGTGCGGGAGTCTGTGCCGATCCGCGATGCCTAAGTCGGCGCAGTAATTGCTATAGAATCACCGATTAAGAGCAGGAGAGGACTCTCCACCAAAGCTTCCCTGCTACGTCGCGGCAACCTCGAAGGTACTGCCCCACTTAACTTCGAGGTTGCCCTCTTTTTTCCGCGTCCGGCAGGGATGAGAAGCCGGATGCCGGATCGCAGCCACCGGATGAAGACTCATTGCGCCGCAGGCGGTGTTGCGGTTGAGGGCGGGATGGTTCCTGTGGTTCCCCACGACCAGTTCAGCCATTTGACGGCCGGTCCGTCAACGGTGACCCCTTCGCCGATGATGACGTTCTCGCCATGAATGTAGTAACGCTGCGGGGCGTCCTTCGGAAAGTCCTCCATGAAGTGCGTGCCTGAGATGGTGCATCCGCGCAGCAGGCAGAGAAAGTCGTGATCGGTCGCCTGGAATTTGTGCGTGATGCGGCAGTTCCGGACGATTTCCCGAGATTTGGAATTGTCCACGTAGAACGACCTTGTCTTATGTGCGACAACGTCGCAGTCATCAAAGAGGATATTGTCGCCGCCGCAGCTTTCGATCAGCGCTGCGCTGCGGTAGACGCCCCGTTCGGGATATTCGATATCCTCGAACCGGCAGTTCGTATAGCGGGTGGCGAGCGTCGGGTCGCTCGACCCGAAACCGTGCACCACGCTGCCGTGGATTTCGCACGACTCGAAGGATACCCCGGGCTTGGTGATCCATATCGACCAACCTGTTGTTCCCCACATCTTGCAGCGCTCAAAACGGGTGTAGCCTCCGTCGCCGCTATCGGCCACGACGCCGCAGCCTCCGTTGTCGATGAACTCGCACTCGACAAACCGCCCGTCGCGGCAGACCGACTCTTCCGCCTCGATGTCCAGTCCGGCACCCGGAGCCGAACTGACTGAAGACCGATGCGTGTGATTGAACTTGCAGCGAATGGCCGTAATGCCTCGCCCGCCGACCCAGGAGAGACCCTGGCGGCCGTTATACTCGCATTGCACGTTTTCCAGACGGTGTGGCGTCGCCGGGTCGCTTTCCTTTAATCCCGTATATCCCAGGCAGACGCCGTCGAGTCCGTGATGGTGGCTGGATATGTTCTCGAGCACGACATTTGAATTGTTGTAAAGCCACACGCCGCTCCCGGCGCACTGCCGGCCCGTATCTCCCCAATATCCGCCCAGGATCAGCTTCGAGTTGTTGCCGTCCAGTTCCAGATTGCGGATCGTGATGTTGCGCGATTCGCGGATCTGCAGGATGTTTCCCGCTCCGACGTTGTAGTCGTAATCGACGAAGCCGCCGGGCTTGGGGATGAACTCCTTGCCGGACTCCTTGTCGAAGGAACCATACCGCAATCCCGGCGCCATGCGAATCACGGCGTCGTTTCCTTCGATGGTCAGACCATCCACTTTCGCGACGGAGAAGATCGGTTGGTACTTGTAGTAAGGGTATTTGCCCGGTTCGTGGGTCTGTTCGCCGACAAGGTAGGTTCCCTTGGGAATCACGAGCGTGCCTCCGCCCGCCTTCTCGATCTGCTTCGCGGCTTCGCGAAACGCCGCGCTGTCGTTGGTCCGGCCGTCGCCTTTGGCGCCGAGCGAATGAAGGTCCACCACGATTCCCTTGGCCGTCGTCTCGCTCGTTGCTTTGGTTGCCGGCTCTTCGGAGTGAACATGCTGTGTCAGGTACACGGTAACGTGCACCAGGAATGCGAGGACGTGTGACTTATTCATGTCGAGGATTCCTGAAGTTCTGTTGACCGTTCAGCAGCAGGCCTGCCGAGGAGAACGAAGAAGCGATCTTAAGGCCGTTGCCCGGCTCTCGCGGAAAGAAGGCCGGTGGCTCGCAATTCCGTCAGTGATTTTCCGTCCCTGTAGCCTTTCAGCAGTTCCCGGACAGTGTCTTCGCGGCCGCTTTGCCGCAGGGCAGCAAGGAGGCGGTAGTCTTCCCATCCGTCGCGCATCTCCTCATAGATCGGCATGACGATCGGCCCTTGAGGGCCGGGGAAGACCATCTGGTAACTGTAGCCCAGTTCGGTCCAGGTGCGGATGTCCCACGGGTTTCCGCGAGGCGAGTGGTAGCAATAGTATCCCCAGCCGTTGAAACCGAGATCGTAGGCTTTCCACGCCATCGCTCGACCTCCTCGCGCCGCCGGATGGATGTAAAAGGCGCGAACGAATCGCGGTGCCGACCAAAGCTCGCGCGTCGCGCGGTTGTCGCCGATCAGCGTCAAGATGGGGACCGACACGTCGATTAGTTCGCGGTACCATGGGGCGAGGTGCGCAACGATCACCTCATCCGGAGCGTGGCCGGGACGCCAGAACAGCGGGTTCATGTAGATGTGGATCCGGGGATCGGTGCGGCGAATGATGCGGGCCAGCGCCTCGAAGGTCGCCGTGTTCGTCTCCTGCGGTTCGTCCCACAGTTCTACCCACCAATCGTCGTATCGCAGACCCAACTGACTCGCCTGCTTGACCAATCCCTGAAGATGCTCGGCGATACGTCTTTCGTCTTCGGCGGTGATCTGCCCGGGCTGCAACTGGCCCGCATAGCCGCGATCCACATAGTCCGCCGGAATTCCCGAGGCGTGATAAAAGGTCCGGCCCATCGATCCGAACAGCGCAGCCTTGCTGCCGGGCAAGGGAAAACCCATGAACGCCGTGACGCCGAGTTCGCGGCTCGCGCGCACGTCATTCTCGCATCGGCTCTGTGTTTCGAACGGGAATTGTGCCGTCGTATTGCCCCAGCTGTGGACCCACAAACCGAGATCCGGGAGTGTGACGTCCGATACCTCGATCCGCAGCGGCGTGGCAACGGTCTGGCCGTCCACGGTTGTGGCCGACACGGATCCCGCGTATTGCCCTGCCGCCGTGCCGTCGGTCGTGATCCGCAGCATGAAGACGGCCGATCCGCCGGGCGTCAGCGTGATCTGCGGGAAATCCTGAATCTCCGCGCCGTTGGCGAGATATCGCTGCATGAGGCTGCGCCCGAGCATCTGTCCGCGATCAAAGAACGGAAGGATGGCGACTTCATCACCCGAGGCTGAACCGTCCGGGAGAGCGGCATCAACCATCAGCCGCAGTCGCTGTTCGGCGGACAGCGGTTGCGTCGGAGCGGTCGTGGGCAAAGCTCCGCCGATCAGCACCCTGGCCTGCAATCGTATCTCGGGTTCGTTCGAATCCACGGCGCTGAGCGGAATATCGTTGATCCTGACGACTCGCGAGTCTGTGGCCGAGGTATTCGTCAGCGCGAGATAGAGACTCTCCGTCTCGTTCCTTGCCATCACCGCGTGAACGGTCGGGTTGATCGCTGCCGCTTCGGGCAGGATCGGCTGCCGAGGCGAAGCCTGGGCGACTGTGGACCAGATCGCCGGTGCGGAAGCGGGCGGGCCGATCGCGGATCGCCACTCGGCGTGTCGCGCGGCCGGGAATTCCGTCGTTTTCATTCCCGGGATGGAACAGAGCGTGCCGGGAGGCAATTCGCGGCGGTATGTCGGCGCGATGTGCTCCGGATACTGCGGCGACACATCGGCCTCGCCCCACACCAGGACCTCGTCCAGCCACGTGATGCCGTCCGAACCCATCGACAGACGCATGTATCGGCCCGCGGAGTCTCGCGGCAGGATCGCCCGGTTCAGCGGTTTGCCGGGCGACTTGTCCAGCGACCGAGCGAAGACGGTTGTCCAAGGATCCGTTTGCGATGCGCGCACTTCGATCTTCAATGATGTCTTCGGAGTCCGCGAGGCAATGGTGTCAACTTCGGTGAACTGACAGGGCCGGTGAAAGTCAAAGACTGCGATCAGTTCGCGGCCAGGATTCTGGCCGACCGGCACCCACCAGTTGCCTTCGATGCGACCGTCGAACAGGCGGCGGCCGAATTGCGAGGCGTTGTCCATGAGCCTGTCAGCCGGATTGTCCGGATTGGATTCCCAGGTGTAGGTGGCGCCGGTCAGCACCACGTTGCCCCAGTACCCGGCGTTGTCGCTGAGCAGTTTTCCGCGCGGAGGGCCGCTTGGATCACGCTCGCCGGTGGCCCAAATCAACGCTTCGGACTGCCCCGGCCGGCCGTCCGCATTCGGCGAATTGCCCGCCGAGATCGCCAACAAACAGATTCCGATGAATGTCAACATCCGCAGTCGCCGTTCGCTTTGAGAGCGTGTCGAGATTTCCGCCGCCATTGTCGGCTTTTTCGCCGTCCCGGTAAGCCCGCAAGAACGCATTTGACGCGAAAACGGGGGGCCGAGCTTCCGCAGCGTGAATTGCTTGCTTGATTCAGTCGATGATGCGTTTTCGACCTCGCGTGATGTCCGCGCGCCGCACGAACTCCGCGTAGGCAGCCAACAGGGGAGCGGCCCTCGCCGGGTCATCGAACTGCGCAATCGCCGCCGCAATGGCCTCGATGGTTGAAAGACCGTCGGGACGCGGCGATACCCGGCGGCCGGGCGTTCTCTGTTCGGGGACGCGGAGAACGCAGTGCGGCAGTCGGTGCAGTCCGGGGATCCTCCGGTACATGCGGCGAGCCTGGCGAAAAGTGGCGTCAAGCAGCACGAGACACTGCGGTCGGCCCGAAGGTGCGACGGACCCGGCATCCGGATACAGCAGCCACGTGTCGTCGCCTCGCAGCGCTGCTTCGTCGAACGGCTCGCTGCCGCCGTACGGCACGATACGCACGCTGCCGAGCATGAGGGCCGCAAGACGTCCCGTGTTGCTGGTCAATCGCTCTTCACTGACGTGACGGACAATCACGATTTCGATGTTCGAACGAACCAAGGTCAGTTCGGAACATAGGCACAGCTGCTTCTTGAGAAAGCAGCGGGGGCACAGGCCGCTCAGGTCTTGGGGAGTGCGTGAACGCATGGGGGGCGATAAACGGAAGTCGGCGCGAAGGATGCCGGTTGGAAAAGGCCACGGACGGGTACGGATCCACACGGATGAAAAACGCCGGGTGCCGCCTGCAGGCTAGTTATGTCCGGGAGGCAGTTTCTGTTTCCAGTAGTCCTCCCAGCCGAGGCCGTGGAAGACGGGGCCGATCGTGGCTTGCACGAATTCAATCCCGGCCTTGAGGATGTTCCATTCGAGAACCTGCGGCCGGCCGTCCCGGTCGATGCAGACATCCCAGCCGATGACATCGGAAAAGGGAAATGACCGGTGATGATTCACCATGTCGTTCACGGTCTCGGCGAACTTCGGTATTACGATTCCCTCGAAACGGCAGCCTGTGTCCGGGTGTGCGGCGACTGCTTCGCATTTTGAACCCGAATACCCGGTTGCCTGCAACCGTCCCGTGGACGTCTCGATCGCTATCCCGACCTGAGAGGTTGCTTCGACAACCTGCGCGGATTGCCGTGCGAGTCGCAGATAGGATCCCCGATGCGTCACGGCGCCACCCGGTCCGCGCACCGTCAGGATCCGGATCGTCGGTCCTCGGTCGGGAAGGAGATCCGCAAAGGCTTCGTGGGGCGATACGATCTCCTGAAACACACCATCGGGCAACCGTGTCGGATGCGCGGCGCCAAAGTCATCCCGCGTCACCTTGCATACGCCTCGCCCGCGTGCCGAGCAATTACGTTTGAAGATGACCGTGTCCCGCTGTCCGAACAGAACTTCCCCGGCATCGTCGGGTGCCAGACGCTCGAAGTCCAGGTTGTAGAATCGGCCGCGAAAAACGTATGCGATGTCCGGAACGTGGGCAGCGGGCAGAAGTCTGCGCAGAAAGTGACGGTATCGGTTGAGTTCGCCGGCCCGGTACATGGCCGGCCTTATGTGCTCACGATAATACGACAGGGGAATCCAGCCCTCTCTGAAGGACTTATGGATCGCCGTGAAAGTGATGAGCCCCCGTGCGTGTTTGCGGTGGCCAAGCACTTCCCTTGCATACTCGCCAGCCCGGCGTCTCAAGGAATCGGGCACCCTGCCATGTTGGCGCTCAATCGTCCGGCAGTCTTGCCGGTCGCGCCGTTCGGCCAGTTGCCGCAGGAACCAGTCCTTGAAGACCGTGAGCGGCCCGGAAAGGCGGGACATGCCCGTGCCGCCGGCCATTCTCTTCAATGTCATCTTGCGAGGAGTTGTCATGACGGGTTGGAGTCTACTTGTTTATCTACTTGTTTCATCAGGGATTCTGCGGATATACCGGCCTCATCGACCGGCTTCACCGACAGGGACAATCAGTTCGGGCAGCTGTCGCGAAAAACGGCGGGCCGAAACAGTGTGTAATGTCACGCGCACGGCCGGCGTTGCCAATAGATCTTCGGGCGTTTGATGCCGATTCCCGGCGGCTACAATGAGTGCGAATGTGTTACCGTTCAGCGTGGTCCACGATTGGACGGCACGTGTGAATCGACCGGGGAACCGCCATGCAATTACATCGACTGTTTAAGGCCGTTCTGCTTGCGAAGCTGATCGCCGTCGGATTGGCAACCGCCGCTGAGCCGCAGCCGGCCGCGGCGCCGAACGCCGTATCGATTTCCGTGCATCCGAACTCGCCGTGGAGCGTGACGGGCGGAGATGACATCGCCCAGCTGAAACGCCTGATATCGGGGATTGGCTGGGAATTCGAGCCGAATGCGGATACGACTGCGGGACTCAAGGCGGTCGGCGTGAAGACGATTCGCTGCATCAATGTTGAACCTCTGCCCGGCCGTTTTGCACCCGACGGCAGCTTTGCAGTCGAACAACCCGATCGGTTGCTGGGCCACCTCCACACGTGCCGCGAATTGAATGCGCGTCCGCATGTGATCCTGGCCACGGCGCTGCATCCCGATCTGCAACTGACCGTCGAAGACGTGAAGCAGCAGCCGAGCATCATGGGGTTGATTCCGACGGGCACGTTCGGCCCCAAGGACTGGCCGAAGTTCCGCCGTTACTGCCAGGCGTATTTCGAGTACGTGATGGTCGTGCAGCAGTTTCCGGACGCGGAGTTCGAGGTGGGCAACGAACCGGACACCGGCGGAGCGATCTGTCCCGCGCCGCCGAAGCCCGCCAGCGGTTCGCGTGCGTTGTACGAGGCCTACTTCAACCTGTATCGCAATGTGGCGCAGGCCGCGACGGAGTTCGAACAACAGCATCCCGGCCTGAAGGTCCGGCTTGGCGGGCCGGCTTTGGCCTGGGCCTTCACATTCAAGTACGGCGAATTCAATTGGGCGGAACGATTCCTGAAGGACTGCGGCGCCGAGAAGGTCAAGCTCGATTTCCTTGGCCTGCATTACTACGGCAACCTCAGTTCGATCAACGGCGAGTATCCCGCCAACTATCCTTCGTTCCGCGAAATGCTGAAATCCACGACGGAATGGCGGGACCGATACTGTCCGGAGGTTCCCATCTGGTTTACTGAGTGGGGGGCGACTTATCAAACGACCAACGAGCCGCAATCCGTGATCAACGGCAACTTCGTCGGCGCGGCCTGGTCCGCGGCCTTTCTGAATTCGATGCTGGAGAACCGCGTCGATGCGGCGCTCTATCTCGTCACAACGGATCTGAGGCAGCCGGTCAAGGACCGTCAGGGGGCCTACGAGAATGTCTGGGGCTGGCCAAGCCTGTTCGTGAACCCGCAGATTTTCGGCAGAGCCTATCCCAAAGCGCCCTATCACGTGTTCGAGATGATTTCGCGGCTTGAGGGCAATCGGGTCAAGAATTCGGGCGGCCAGCGCACGGTCAATTGCATTGCGTCCGCGGATCGCGATCGCAAACGCATGACGATCCTGGCCTGGAACTACGGCCTGCAGCTTCCCGAATCGGGGACACCGGTCGAAATGGGACGGGACGAAGCGGTCTCGCTGCGGGTCGATGATGCGGGCGGGTTCTTCGGGACCGGTTCGCTTCGCATGCGCCGCTGGATGGTCGCCAAATCCGTCGGAGATGCTTATGCCCGATTCGCGAGCGGCCAATCGCTGGATGCGCAGTCATGCGCCCTCCAGGACGTCGACCGCCGGTCCATCGCCATTGTCGATGATCAACTCAGAATCGACTTTACGTTGCCGTCGTCGAGCGTGTCGCTCGTCGAGATTAGCGCTGAGTGACTGCCGGTTTCTCGGGAATGCTCGGGCGAAACGAGGCCGAAGCGGTTGCGGAAAAGCGAGGAATGAAGCTATCGTGTCTGAGGGTTATTGTCCGCCGCGGTGAAATGCGGCATACGCGGCCAACGTGAATGGGTGCAGCAGGCGGTTGTTTAATGAAGAAGATCGCGATCATCGGAGCGGGGGTTTCGGGGCTGGCGGCGGCTACGGTCGTGGAGCGCGCCAATCGAGCCGGCGGCGATGTGCAGTTCACGCTGTTTGAGCGCAGCGACCGGCTTGGCGGCGTCATGGTGACGGAACGCATCGACGATTGCCTGGTCGAAGCGGGGCCGGATTCTTTCCTTTCCGAGAAGACGTACGGGGCCGATTTCTGCAAGACGTTCGGCCTGGGCGACCAGATCATCGGATCGAATGACGACGAGCGGAAGACGTACATCGTCGTGAACAACCGGATGATCCCCATTCCCGACGGCCTGATGTTCATGGTACCCACCAAGATCCTGCCGACGATCACGACGCGGCTGTTCACCTGGGGCACGAAGATCAAGATGGGGTTGGAGATCTTCTCCCGTCCGCCGGGCGACAACGGCGATGAAACGGTAGGCGACCTGGTGCGGCGGCACTACGGGCAGGAAGTAGTGGAACGGCTTGCCGACCCGCTGCTGTCGGGCGTATACGGCGGCGATGCGGATAATCTGAGTGTGCGCGCGGTGCTCCCTCGTTTTGCCGAGATGGAACGCAACTACGGCAGCCTGAGCCGCGGCATGCTGGTGGCTCGCAGAAAAATGGCCCAGATGACAAAGAAAATGGGGCCGAACTACAAGCCGCGACCGCTTTTTTCTTCATTGAAGGACGGCATGCAGCAGGTTGTGGATGCCGTCGCCGAACTTCTGCCGCCTGACCGCTTGCGGCTCAACGCGGAAGTGAAGTCGGTCGGTCGCGATGCAGGCGGATGGACGCTGACTGTTGATGGCCAGTCGCAGCGATTCGACGGTATCGTCGTCGCCACGCCCGCACATGCGGCCGCCCGACTGCTGGGCTCCATGAATGCGACCCTGTCCGAAGATCTCGGCGGTGTGCCTTACAGTTCGTCCGTAACGGTCGCCTTGATTTACGACAGGGCCAGTCTCGCGCACATGCCGCCGGGGTTCGGTTTCCTCGTTCCCAAGACCGAGAACCGCCGCATCCGTGCGCTCACGTTCGTGCACAACAAGTTTCCGCACCGCGCGCCGGCCGACAAAGGAATCATCCGCGTCTTCCTGGGCGGAACGGCCGACGAAGGCGTCCTGCAACTCGACGATGCGGAGATCCTGCGAACCGTATATCGCGAACTGCGCGAGCTCCTGAAGCTGGAAGCCAAACCTCGCGTCGAACGCGTATATCGCTGGAATAAGTCGATGGCTCAGTACAGCCCCGGGCATATCGAACGCGTGGCGAGGATCAAGCGGTGCGTCGCCGAAATGCCGGGGCTTTCATTGGCGGGCAACGCGTACCAGGGAATCGGCGTGCCGGATTGCATCGCGTCCGGTTTGGCCGCCGCGAATTCGCTGCTCGAAGCGTTCGGGATCCATCCCCCGAATGGAACTGCGAGTACTGGAAAGTCCTGAGATATCCCCCGCGAGTCGTGCGGTTGCGAGACCGTCCCGCGAAGCAGTTTGGCGTGCGCGTTTTGCCTGAGAGCTTTCTTCCGGAACTCGGGGGTGACCACCCTGATTGACGACAAGCATGCCATCGCCCACAACAAAGTGATGGTCATCGACGGCCAGACCGTCATCACCGGCAGCTTCAATTTCACCAGGGCGGCCGAAGAGAACAACGCCGAGAACATGCTGATCATCCGCAGCCGGGAGCTGGCTTACACCTACGGCGCCACCTGGCAGCGGCACGCCGAGCATTCGTCTCCCTACCAGGGACGTAGTGCCACGCCGGTCTCAAACGAGTCCTCGGGACGAGGCAGTCGCAGCGGAGCCGGATCGCGCCGTCAACCTTAATATGTTCGTTGTCTGAGATGCGATCATGAAACAAGTCGTCAATTCGTTGCGTTGCGGAGTACTGCTGTTCATTTTGTTGGTCGTGCTTGGGCTGCCGGCGTATTCGGCGGCGGCTACCGCTTCGCTGTTCGAGAAAACCGCCGACGGTGTCTATGTGGTGCGGGACGACGGCGGAGCGTGGCGCGGCGATCTCAGCTACAGCATCACGCATCAGAGCGAGGGAAAGTACCAGGCAAAGAAGGTGCTGGATCTTTCCGGCGTTCCGCAGGAAGTCTGGGACGCGGCGAAGGCCGCTCGCATCTCGGCATATTTCATGGTGCGGGATTATTCGTCGCATTTGCAGCCGTCGGCCAACGGGCTGGACGAGTCGTTTGAAATCGTGATCAACGGGAAGGTCCATATTTATCCCACGAACTGCGGCGCGCCGGTCTACCAGGAAAGCGGCAGGCAGCGAATCGACTGGTATGACTTCGATGTGCCCAGGGAGGAACTTGTTCGCGGCGCTAACGAGGTGCTGATCCGCAAGTCCGCGGCGTCGAAGAACGACGACTATCTGTACCTGGCCATCGACGAGTCCGAGTGCCGCGGCAACAGTTCGGTGACCTTTGACGGCGAGCACTGGCAGACCCAGTCGCTCAACTCGCCGGGCGGCAAGGGCGAGTACATGGTCCGGTTGTACCTGATCACGCGCGATTTGTCCGCGAGCCTTGCGTGGAGTCCGGGTGCGGCCCGTCCGCTGGAAGACCCGTGCGGACTGACGCTCTATGCCGGAACCCGCACCGGGCGAATGGACAGCACGGGTTTGACGCTGAACGCCGGTGATGCGGCGAGGCTCGAGATTCGCCCGAAAGCGATGGATCCCTCGAAACCGGTCTCGCTGGGTATCCGCGGGACGGGTGCGATTCGCCTTGCCTGGCTGGACACGGCAGGCAAAGCAGGCGAGCAGACTGCCGTTGCGATTCCGGCAGAAATTCAATGTCCAGCGGCGCGAGTCGGCGAGTTGGCGGGGCTGGAGTTGGGCGTCGCCGGTGAACCGGCGCGAGTGACGCAGATCGTGCTTCGCGGCTCGCTGTCTCCGCGGCCTCAAGCGGAGCCCTTGGATATCTGTCCGCGCATCAGTCCGCCCGTGGCGAGTCCGTCGGCGCGAGAGCCGGCATATCAGGCGGAAGGCAATCGACACGTGCTCGAAAACACGGGGCTGCGGTGCGTCTTCCAGGCGGGCGACCGACTCAATCTGGTTTCACTTCACAACGGCTTCACCGATTGTGAAATGGTGACGGATCCATCCGCGGTCTTTCTCTTCCTCGTCGAAATGGGCGAAAAGCGATACGCGGGCAGCCGGGACTTTTGCTGCAGGGCGATTCGGCCCGATGGAGCCGGCGGCTTTGCCGCGGAATTGGAACTGGTTGAACCCGCGTTGCGGGCGAATTTCACGGCGCGAATCGAGCGGGAAGGATTGCGGCTTGGCCTGACGGTAAGCAACTCGGGCGCAGCGCCGGTGGATTTCAAATTGGCCTTCCCGCATCTGGCCGGACTGACGCCTTCGGGCGAAGTTACCGCGGACTACTACTTTTTTCCGTGGGGCGGCGGAATCATCGCCGATCGATGCGCGACGCTGCGCCGAGGCTATGGCGACCATGAAGCGCTTTACCAGTTGATGGATCTCTTCAGCCCGCAGCGCGGCGGCGGAATGTACGTGCGCATTGATGATGCCGAGGGTTGGCACAAGGGATTCTCGCTTCGCAAGTCGATTCCCGGTGCGGGCGAGGAGTCTCATGAGCGGATGTACGTCGAGACGCGGCCGGAGTTCAAGTGGAACAACTCGCTGGAGCGGGTTCCCGGCACCGGAATGGCCTGCGAATACCTGCGCCGGACCCGTGAGGCGGGCCGCGTGTTTCGCCCGGCGGACGCGGTCATAGCGACTCACTCGGGCGACTGGCACTCGGCCATGCGGGCCTACGCCGACTGGGCCCACCGCGTCTGGAAGTTCCGCCCTGCCCCGTCACGATTGCGGAATGTCCACCACATGATCGCTGCCGGCTGGGGGCAGGATCTGCTGTACCGCGATGGCCGGTATCGCGACGATTTCGTCGGCCCCCAGACCGACTGCACGGAACTGATGTCGTGGTGGGACTGGGCGCCGCACGGTCCGTGGAATACGCCCTTCACGCAACTCAAGGAAAAGCTCACGCCCGAACAATTGAAGTCGTGGGAGCCGTATTTCGTAAAGGACCCGGTCAGCGGCGAGATGATGTGGAACAATCAGCCGGGTGATTACGAAGGCTACAACTCGCGATTCGGTGGTCTGCCCGCGTTTCGTGAGGCGATCAAGGCCTGCAGGAACAAGGGAGCCCTGGTCACGCTGTACACCGATCCGTTTCGACTTGACGAAGGCTCGCGAACCGGCGCCGCGCACGGCCGACAGTGGACGGTTGTGCTGCCCGATGGGCAGCCGGGCAGGAGCTACGACGTGTGGAACCCGTGCCACGATCTGCCCGAGGTGCGGCAGTGGGTTGCCGAGACCATGAAACGCGTCATGCGGGAAACCGGGGCCGACGGCATCCGACTGGATGAATACGGGCACAAAGGCTGGGCCTGTTTCAGCAAGGAACACGGTCATACGTTCGAGGAGTACGGAGTAAGCCAATGGAACAAGGCCACCGCTGAGGCAACGCGAATGGTCCGCGCGGCCATGGACGAAGTCGCTCCCGGCTCCGTGCTGACCACCGAGCATCCCGGCTACGACTACCTGATGCAGTTCATCGACGGTTGCATCACTTATGACCTGACCGTCCAGGCCGATTCGCTTCGCCCGCTCGAATGCAACACGCAACGGTTCTATTTTCCCGAATGCAAGGCGTACGAACTGGATCACGCCGGCGCAGACCTCGACAGCAAAAAGAAGATCTGGAACGCAGTCGATTCGTTCGGGCGGTACTTTCCGCCGGCGATGTACGCGCTGCTGAAGGAGAACGAAGACGTCTACCAGGACGGGGCAAGCGAACCGCTGGTGGAAACGCTGATGCAGCGAATCTACGCCAACATTTTTTCGGCCCGCGTCCCGGGTCGCGGCAAGACGATGATCCACCTGTACAACTCGACCGGGCATACGGTGGATGCTCCGGTGTTCGCTCTGCCGGTGAGTCCCGACCAGCATCTGTTCGACATGCTCGCGCTGCGGGAGTTGACTCTTGAACCCCGTGGGGCTGCGCAGGCGATCCGACTTTACATGTCGCCCGAATCGGTGGCATGCGTTGCGCGTCTGCCTCGCCGCCTGACCGTCGCTGTTTCCGGCAACCGCATCAAACTGGATGTGGTACCGGTGACTGGCGAGTATGGCGGGGATGCGCGGGTTGGGGTCCGCCGACTCGTCCTGTGCGATGCCCAGTCGCAGGAAATCGTCTCAGTTGCCGCAAAGGACGGCGCTCAAGAGCTCGACTTGCCCGCAGATGGAAAGGCAGTCTGCGTAAAGCTGCTCGAGGGCCGCGACTTGTTGGATATCGCAGAAGTCCAATAGTTGGTCGACAAACAACCAAACGGCGATTTCATCTCGAACTTGATCTTGACGCGACTTCCCTGAGAGTGCTATTCACGCGAATTCTTCAGGAGTCGCGTGTGTTGAAACGGTACGGATGCCTCGCGATCGCGCTGCTCACGCTAGCTGGTTGCAGTCCCTTATCGGGACTTCACGGGCTCGACTTCTACGATGGTCTAGTCCGGCCGATCGTGACCGGTGAGGATCCGGACGCTGCAAGTCGCAAGCGCGCAAAGCGAGACGAGAGCGACAGCGGCGATCATGTCAAGAATGCCGATCGGCTGGCGGATCGCTGATCGTCCACCGCGCGTTTTCCCGTTTGTTCCATCCCTGTCCTGTGTGCTCACTCGCCGAGTTTGCTCGATTTGGGGAATTACGATGAGCGTACGAAGTAACAGCCTCGTGGCTCTTGTCGGCATCGCACTCTGTTTGTCGGTTACGGCAATCGCGGTCGCTTATCAACACGGCGGAAGAGGCGGTGGCAACGGCGGGGGTGGCGGCGGGGGTGGCGGCGGGGGTGGTGGTGGCGGCCGCGGAGGTTTCAGTGGCGGGGGTGGCGGCGGAGATTTCAGTCGCGGCGGCCACAGCGGCGGAGGCTCGAGTCGTTTCGGAGGCTCCGTTCCGACCAGCGGCAGAACGGGCGGTCCGTCGGATCGAAGTCCGGGTGGATCATCTCCTTCGTACGGGTCGCGCAGCGGCTCGAGAGGCGGCTCGCCGAGCCCGGGCGGAGACGCGGTTCGTCGATCAGGTTCTGACGTGCGATCAGGTTCTGACATGCGAACGGGTTCTGACATGCGAACGGGCTCTGACATGCGAACGGGCTCTGGGGCCGGCACGAACCGCTCGGCCGATGTTCGCCGGCCGGGTGGCGGTCATGATTCGCCGCGCATGGATTCCGGGCGGCAACCCGGCCGTCCCGGCGACATGTCTCATTTCGGCAGGATGCAGCCCGGGCCGCGGTATCCGGATCATCACTATCCGGGGCCTCCGGGCTTTCACAATCCAAGTTACGCCCACTGGTATCACGGAGACTGGCACGACCATTGGGTGCGACCGTGGTACTGCGGTCCCGCTGCGTGGGTTTCCGTGGGGTTCGTAACAGGCGCCGTCGTGTGGGATGCGCCTTGGTACTGGGGGTATTGGCCCTACTACAATCCCTATTCCACGGAAGTCGTCGTAGTCGAGCGGACGGTTATCGACTATTCGCAGCCGATCGTGGTGGCTGCGCCCGCTGCGCCGGCCGTTCCAGCCAGCGGCGCCGAAAGCACGGATCCGGCTTCGATGGATAAGGAATCCGTGAGATTGCTCGACGCATCGCGAGACGCATTCGTAAAGGCGGATTACCAGGCGGCGATGGCACTAATTAATCAGGCGATCGCCCGAAAACCGAACGATCCGGTGCTGCACGAAGTGCGATCGCTGGTCCTGTTTGCGAGGGGGCAATACAGCCCCGCAGCGGCCGCGATCTTTGCGGTTCTATCCGTCGGTCCCGGGTGGGATGCGGCGACACTCAGTGGTTTTTATCCGAACCCGGCGGTTTATTCGGACCAGATGCGAGCGTTGGAGCAGCATTGCAGCGGACACGCCGATCAGGCGGAGGTCCATTTCCTGCTGGCGTATCATTACATGGTGGGCGGCCGCATCGAGGCGGCCGCCGCCGAATTCCAGGAGGCCATGCGGCTCAATCCCAAGGATCAATTGTCACCGCAGCTGCTGGCAGGGTTGTCGAAACAGGCTTCGGGCGGTGACACAGCAGCCGTTCAGGCATCGGCTCCCTCTCCCCCGGTCGATCGTGCTGCGCTTGTGGGCGCTTGGACGGCAAGCCGTTCTGACGGAGCAGCGATTGCTCTGGACATTTCCGAGGATGCCACGTTCTGCTGGAAGTACACGCAACAAGGCAAACTCCAGCAGGAGTTCCGCGGCACGTACACCGTCGCCGAGAATCTGCTCATTCTCAAGTGCAGCGGCAATCCGACGTTGATCGGCCAGGTGTCCGCGATGGACGGAGGCCGCTTCAACTTCAAGCTGGTGGGGTCGAATGCCAGTGATCCCGGCCTGACGTTCGCCGCGCGAGATGCGGAACACACGGCACAGAACCCGCAGGCTCCGCAGCCCGAAGTGAGGAGGTAGCAGGAGTCTGGAGCTCGCAATACGTGCGAGACGGCAGGCTGTCCGTGTTACTCCGTGCCCATCCGCGGCCTCTTCCCTGCGATGCCCGAACCTCGACCTGTGACTACGGCTTGATTTCCCGGCGCATGTTCCGAATTCGGTCGTACCGATAGTCGTACTGCGTTTCACCTCCCCGTTGTGTCGCGTAAAAGAGGTATAGCCACTTCCTGCCATCTACCTCGGTGACGAAAGTCTGCGGGACATGCGTGGCGTATGCATCGTCCTCCGGTTGGATAAACCCCACGATCTTCCAGTCGAGTCCGTCATCAGAGACCGCTTCGCAAATTGCCCGGTTTCGGATCGGGTACTTGATGTGGTCGAACTTACGTCGAGGATCAATCGGATCGGCGAATGAGTAGTATCGATTGCCGATCTTGACGACCTCGGGGTTCGGCCACTCCACCAGGACCGGATCGAGGCCGGCCCGCAATACCTTGAACCCGCCCGGCGCATCGAACAGCCCCGTATTCTCCGCAAGCCCCATGCAAATGCCTCGGGTGGGATGCCAGTAATCGAACCACAGCCTCCACTTGCCTTGGTCCCACAGGAGGCTGGGCCGGTGAAAATCGCCCGTCCAACCTTTGTCGGTGGTCGGGGTCTGTGCCGCGGGCGGTTCGATCAGCAGCGGTTGTTCGGTCTTGGTCCAGTGAATTCCGTCGTCGGATGTGGCTCCGCGGATGCACAGCAGCATGTTGTTCGGATGGAACTTCACCTTATCGGTGCTGCCCGTGGCGCTGAAGGCCATGTAGAAGCGTCCATCCTTTCGAACCACCGACGGGTCGCCGACGTGCCAGTCATCGTAGGGCTTGTTGTCGGCGGTAATGACCGGCACCCATCTCCCGGGCGTCATGGAGGAGTCCCATTGGCCATCGCCGGAGTATACCTCCCATTTCCGGAGGTCTTTGGAACGTGCATGGAAGATCGCGTCGCAACCCGGGTAGCCTTTGTTGCCGATGCCGACCGCCCAGCCGAAGAACCACATCCTGTAGCGGTGCTCGTCACCTGGAATCTCCAGCACGCATGGTTGATACATGTTGCTGAAACCCCAGAGCAGATTCTCCTTCGTCCGTTCCCACTTGCTGATGTCCTGGTCCGGCCGGTCGATCGAGCCATCGGCGATTGCGAGCCTGCCGCAAGCCGAAAGCAGAAACAGCGCAAGAGCCGCGCCCATGTGCGTATTGCGTCGCAGACTTGTGAACACGGAAGACTCCTGAGCGTGAATGCTTCACCGGCTTAGAGCTTCTGCAAAAGCCAGAGTGTACCCGTCGGGATCGCGTATTCCGAATTCTCGCTGGCCGTAATCCATGACTTCAAGCGGCCAGACAACCTCGACCTTGTTCTTCACTCGATGGAAGAACTCCTCGACGCCGGTCATGTCGAAGTAGAGCGTGCCGGTGAAATGCGGCGTGTCGCCGAGATGCGAACCGGTCGAAAGCAGCAGATTGGCGGCACCGGCCTCGAGCATCGCATTCTCGCCGCCGCCGTCATTCGGTTCGTGCCAGCGCAGCGAAAATCCAAGAACCTGCGTGTAGAAATCGATCGCCCGCTGCAGGCTGCTGACCTTGAGCGCCGGGAGGATTCGCTGGAATTCTGGCATTGCTTCACCTGAGAGAAGCCGCGAGGAGTCCGGAGGGAGACAAACATCCATCGGACTTCTGGCGACCGGCGAATTATTACGAAGTTTTCACGGGGAATCAGGGCTTATAGGCCGGGAAGTCGATGAATCCCTTCGCGCCTGTGGGCATGTACCAAATCGAAAAACGTGATTTCCGATTGTGGAAACAAATCGTCAGACCGACAACCTGCATTCGAGTGTCAATCCTGTCGGCGAAGGCTCTTTGTGTCAACTCCGTTGCAACCTCCTGGTGATGCGTGGCATTGCATACAGGGCGGTGATGCAACGACAATCGCAGCAGCATGAGAGGGCAGGACCGGATTGAATGCGTCGAGGCGTACCAATGGACCGTGTTTACCGTTCCAAGGTTGATTGGTGGATGTGGGTTGTCGTCGGAATCGGCGCGGTCGCAATCTTTGCCAGTTCCGTGTCACTGCTGGTGATGCCGCCGCAGGACGGGTTTCCAACGGTCTGGGTGGCGCTTGCCCAGTTGCTGCTGGCGGTTTTCATGGCATGGATTGTGTTTTCGGTTACTTACGCCATCAACTCGGCGGCGCTGGTCGTGCGGGCCGCGTTCTTTCGCTGGCACATTCCACTGGACCGGATCACCGAAGTCAACCCGACACGCAATCCTTTAAGCTCCCCCGCGTTGTCGCTGGATCGTCTTCGAATCAACTACCGGCTGATCAGCGGCAAGGCTCGCTGGGTCATGATTTCGCCGAGAGAAAGAGAGGCATTTCTCGACGATCTTGCCCAAGCGGCTCAGCTTGAACGCGTCGAGAATCGGCTCGTGCGGAGGGCTTAGGCAGAACGAAAGAACAACCTATACAATTCGCCGGTTGCTTTTGAGCGAGCGATGCGAAAGAAATCCATGTGATCGGCCAGCCCTGGAAGTTCGTCGTCGATGAATTGCAGTGTCCTATCTGGCTCTGCCAATGGAAACGGCGATCACACCCTTGCCTGCCGTTTTGCGTGCCACTGGCACAGCCAGTGCCACACAAACGAATTGGTCAACTTATTCTTTCGCTCTGCCTCAGGTACGCCGGAACGCGGATCGCACGGTAAGGAGGCCACGGATTCTCGCGGACTAACACTGAAGAAACAAAGCGGCCGGAATTACCCGCCGCAACTGCCGCATGCTCTGCCTTCATTGGGGCCGCAAGGCCGGCCGCTCCGGGTATTGCGGTAGTACTCGCAGCGGGCGTTGTGCCGCACGTTCGACGATGTGTTGAGCCAGTATGTTCCGGTTGTCGCGGCCGGTTTGTCGGAAGCGGCGGTGTGCGGTGGATTCTGGCGGGCCCGGTATTCCCAGGGTGCGAGCGGGTTCGGATCTGCCCAGAGTCCGATGCGTGCAGCGCGGGCCGACACTTCGAGTTGCGCCAGTTGCTCGTCGCTGCTGTATTTCTTGTAGTGCCAGGCCCAGCCTTCGGCCACCATGCGGGCGTTCGCGTTCACGCCTTCCACAAAAACGAAACCGAGCGTCCTCCCGTACTTGTCCTCGCCTGTTGATCGGATCGTAACTGTCTTTCCGGCGACAAGCGTCTCCAGAGCGCGCTTTGATCGGGCAGAGAACGATTGACCGTCTTCGGGAGCATCGATTCCCTCGAGTCGCACGATCACGGGCGACTGGTCTACCAGCACCTTGACAGTGTCGCCATCGGTGACGCGGATTACTTTGCCGCTGAATTCCCTGGCGATCTTGGGCTGGGAAACGGCAAGGCAGAGAGTGGCGGAAACGCACATCGCGGCGATCGCGATCCACCGGCATCGGTGAAGACGTGCCATCTCGGTCATGGCGAGTCCGCCAGTTCGTAAACTCGCACGTAGTCCACGAGGAACTGGTCGGGCAGTTTCGCCTTGCGGATGTCGCCTGCCCATTTGCCGACCTCGTCGCTCAGGAGGATATACGTCGGCACCTGGCAGACTCCGCCCGCCTTGCTCCGCCAGGTTTCCCTGCCATCGACGAAAAAGACATACTCGTCCGGAGTCCAATGCAGCCCGAAAGCGTGCCATCCCTCCATCAGGTTCGCGCCCTTGACGACTTTGGTTTCGCTCTTGTGACTTTCACCGTAGCCGTCCCAGTGCAAGGCATGGTTGATTCGTTCGTCCAACCACGGCTTCTCCATGATGTCGATTTCGGAGCCGTCCCGACCCTGATCTCCGACCTTGCCGATGCCGTTGCAGGTCAACCAGAACGCGGACCAGTGTCCGGGTTGTTTCTGAAACTGAACGCGAGCCACGTAGAAGCCGAAAGCTCGCTCGAATTTGCCTTGTGTTGCGATGCAGCCGTCGATGTATTTGTCGCCGTCGTGGAGTGTCTTCATGACGAGGTGCCCCTGGCCGTCCAGGCTGACCGTCCGCCGATCCCACCATCCGTCCTTGCGCTTCCCTTCCTGCCGGTAAATCCACTTGCTCTCGTCGAGCTTCTCGCCTTCAAATTCGTCGTGCCAGACGATCTTCCAGGTCTTGCCCGGGCTTGCCTGGGGAAGTTGCTCGGATGGCTCGCCGGCGCGAACTGCGATTGCCAAAGCCGTGAACCCTGCGATCAAATAAAGAGACTGAACCAGGCTGGTGTTCATGGCATCTCCCTGAGACCTTCGTGACTTGTACCCGCTGAGAGTCGGCGGCACTGGAGTCCCGGCCGAGCAGCAACCCACCGTCACGGTCGCATTTCGGACAACGCGTGCGATCCGTGGACAGTTTACCATATGCGTCCAGTGAATGAACGCAGGCAGCTCACGCAGGATGTGACCGTTGTGCCGGAACCAACACCTGTCAGCAAGAAGATCGCCGAACTGAATGACTTGAAGACGCGTCCCGATTCGGACTCGTTGACCGAAGGTCTGCGCTCTGCCTTGCGAGACCGGTCAAATCGAGTTGTCGCCAGGGCCGCTGAGTTATGCGACGAGTTGCGCAGGTCCGAACTCGTGGAGGATTTGATCCAGGCATATTCGCGGATGTTCGTCGATCCGCTGAAGAAAGACCCCGGTTGCCTGGCCAAGACATCCATTTCAGCCGCGCTGGTGAACCTGGATTCGCAAGACATCGAGCCGTATCGGCGGGGGATCATCTACCATCAGTACGAGCCGGTTTGGGGCGGAGAGAAGGACTCGGCCGATCAGCTGCGCGCCAACTGCGCCATGGGCATGGTGCGCTGCGCCACGGTGATGGAGGCGCTGAACCGGTTTGCAGACCTGCTGGTTGACGCAAGTCCGTTTGCGCGCATGGGCGCGGCGCGCGCGATCGCCGCGATGGGGCGGTGGGAGGGCGTGCCGCTGCTTCGCATACGGGTGCGAAGCGGAGAATCGAACGCGGAGGTGATCGGCGTTTGCTGCGCGTCGCTGCTGGAACTCGCCGCGGATGACAATTGGGAGCTGGTGTCGGTTTTTCTTCACCACGTCAACGACGACGTCCGCATTCAAGTTGCGCTGGCGGTGGCCGAGTCCCGATTGCCCGGCGCGTTCGCAGCGATTCGCGGCGCATGGCAGGCTGAAGGAGATCCATCGGTGCGAGGCACTCTGCTGACATGCCTTGGACTGCTGCGTTCGAAGGAGAGCCGCGATTTTCTGGTGTCGCTGATTGACGGAGAGGACGAAGCGGCTGCCATCGATGCGATTCGCGCCCTGGCCCCGTATCGGGTTCTGGACGAACTCGTTCAGCGGATGATACCGGCCGTCACTGCATCAGCCAGTCCGCGATTGCGTCGCGTCTTTGAAGAGGAATTCCGCGTTGAACTGCGCGGGGAGTAGTTGCCGAGCCGATTGCTGTTGGATGCCGGATGCCAGGTTCGTCTGCCTCCGGACTCCGGACTCAATGAGCACATTGCGAAGCAGTCGCGTCTATCCCGCGTCCGTGATGCGATAGGTCGGATTGGGGCGGCCGGGACGAAAACTCTGCGTCCGCAGGAAATCCGCCGTGGCGTTCATTGCGCAGCAGGCGGCCCGAACTCCCGCGGCGACGTGCTCTTCCAGCAGGGCCGGATCGATCGCGACCCGTGCGTTGACGATCACATCGGCCTGATGCGATCGGCCGCTGGAGGTGATCGAGACTGCGGGGGGCGTATCGCCGCTGATGAGATTCACGACGCTGAAGTGCCCGTTCCCCTGGGCAAAGGTCTTCAGGTGCGCCGGTTCCGCACTTGCCGAATTCAGGGATTGTTGCAGACGTTGGACGATCGCGAGCGACAAATCGTCGAGGGAAAACGGGGTCGCGGACGTTACCCGCAGGCTGCTGTTGAGCCAGCCCAGTTCGGCCTCGCCTTCCGCATACACGTCGTAATCCAGTTCCATCGTGCGCATGCCAAAGTCGCCTCGCTGGTCGAGGAACTCCAGCAGCGCGTCGAAGCCCTGCCCCGTCCGCGCGGACACGCGAATGACCGGCACGCCGGGATACTGTTCGTGAAGCAGGCCGGCCAGATCCTCGACCTCGGCCGGAGCGAGTTCGTCAATTCGATTGACGATGACGAAGTCGGCCTCCTCCAGCTGTTTCTTGAAGATGTAGGCTGCTTTGGGAGAGAACCCCGCGTTGGGTTCGTTGCGGAGAATGCGGCGTCCGTGGCTCGGCTTGAGGATCACGCCGTACGGAGCCAATTCGAAGCGATCCGGGAACATCTGCCGCAACGGTCGAAAGACTGTGGCGGCAATATCGGTGCAGCTTCCCACCGGTTCCGCGAAGATCACATCGAGCGACTGTATGGCGGTGAGCTGCTCGACGGCGTCGGTCAATCCATTGAAGTTGCAGCAGAAGCAGGAGCCCGCCACTTCCTCCACGCCGAATCCGGCGGAACGCAGCGTCTGAGTGTCCACCAGATCGGTTGCCTGGTCGTTGGTGACGATCCCGATCCTCTGGCCCCGGTCCATGCAGGCTCTGGCCAGGCGCGCGATGGTGGTGGTCTTTCCCGCGCCGAGAAAGCCGCCGATCAGGACAAAACGAGTACGGGGCATGGTCCCTCTCCGAACCCACTCCGGATCGTAATTCGAGCGATAAGCAGCCTGACCGCGACGGAGCAGATGCCAATCATCGCTCCTGGTTCCAGGCCGGCGCATCGGCTTTCGATTGCGAAATGAGCTGCAGGATCGTCGAACAGCCGGACGTCCGCCAGTATCCGGGGCGCTCCCAAAATTGTCAACTCGCAGGCTGCTGCGCGGTGTGCGACGTTTTCGCCTCGACATACCGAACCTGCGTCGCGACAACGTATATAGTGTGTCGTCGAGAGTCGTTGGATGGAGCGGCCTTGACGCGGCTTCATTCGTGTCGATGCGTGGCATCTTCTGCCGAGCCGGAGAGAGAACATGGCAAAGCCGCAACCAGTTGAAGGCGTCAGTGGATACATCGCCCAGTTCCCGGCCGAAGTTCAGGACGTTCTCGAGAAGGTGCGGGCAACCATCAGGAAGGCCGCTCCGGAGGCCATCGAGACGATCAGCTACCGGATGCCGGCATTCAAACTTCACGGCATCCTGGTGTACTTTGCGGCGTGGAAACACCACATCGGGCTTTATCCTCCCGTTTCCGGCGACGAGGCTCTCGAACAGGCCGCAGCGAAATACGCGGGGCCAAAAGGCAACCTGCAGTTCCCGCTCGACCAGCCGATCCCCTACAGGCTGATCGAGAGGATCATACGGTGGCGCGTGAAGCAAGACACCGAAAAGGCGGCGGCCAAGCGGGCAAAGAGACGGCAGGCAAAGAAGGGCCGTCAGGTCCGATAAACGAATTGCAGAACTCTGTTGCCTGCTCTGATTGTCACCGCAAGGCAAGATCGGCGATTACGGGGCGGTGATCCGAGCCCATGTCAGCTCCGACGCGGCAACTGATTGCCTGCCAGCGGTCGGAATAGAGTATGTGGTCGATTCGCGAGCCAAAACGGATGCCGGCCGCGCTGGATACCTTCGAGAGGCCGAACCCCAAGCCGGCCATGGAAAACGCGTTGTCGTAAATCGACCAGTACCGACGGTAGAGGTGGCTGCCGACCGGCATATTGAAGTCGCCGGCAATGAAATCCGTGCTCGGCATCGATCGCAACCAGCCCGAGACTTTCCGGCATTCGTGATCCCGAATGTCGATTTCCGCCTCCACGGCGGCTCGCCGCCACGGAGCGATGATCGTGCGGCGGCTGAGGACTTCCGATATTCCGTCCCGCGGCGTGCGGAGGTGTACCGTGCACACCCGGATTGGTCCCTGCGGCGTTTCCATGTCGGCGACCAGCGCGTCCACCTGGGGCCAGGGAGTCGGCGGGTAGTCACGCTGCGTGAATCCAACTTCCCTCAGCGGAAATCGTGACACCAGGGCGAGGTGCTCGCGCTGCAGGACATTCCAGCCCTGCAGACTCTTGAGCGCATCGTCAGTGTCCTTTTCCTGCAGCACAATGACGTCGGGCTGATATTCTTCAATGAGCATCATGCAAGTGGCCGCGTCCAGATCGGGAGGGCCCACGTTCAGCGTGAGAACCCGCAGCGACTTGTCGCTCTTTTGAGAATCTGCATTCCAGTGAAGTCGGAAATCGAGTACTCCGAACACGAGCAGCAATGCGGCGACCGCAAGCGGAAGCAGGAGGATCCGCTGCTGGTAAAAAGCGGCGGGAAACAGCAACAGCAACGGGAACAGGAGCAGGTGCAACGGACCGAACAGAGCTACAGTGGCCAGCCACCATCGGTCCGCGGCCAGCCACAAAAGCAGAAACAGCACGAAGACCAGCGCCACATAGCCCCAGACTCCTGTGATCGTCGCGATTCTCCAGTATCTGTTCATGTTTGCGGGACAGGCCCTGCTTCGGTTAGCTCTTATGGTGTTTCCCCGGCGCCCGTCCGTGCCCTCTTCTCCTCCAGACTGGTCACTTCTTCCCACGCGACACAGAGTACACGGAGCCGGTGAACCGGTGCAAGTCGTTGACTCTGTTCCGGGGTACGTCAGCCCGTCTGGATTGCGATTCGAGATTGAATCGCGCGGACGTTTCCAATCCGTGTAAGTCCGTGCCCGTCCGTGGCCTCTTCTCTCCGCCCGCGCCTCGTTAATAATGTCTAATTCGGATGACCATACGATCTGGAGTGGTGACGGATGGCTAAGTTCATGCCGACCTTGATTCTGGCGATTGTCTTCGCGGAGTCTGCATCCGGTCTTCATGCCGCGTCCGAGCCGGTGGCAAGACCCAACGTGTTGTTTATCGCCGTAGACGACCTGCGTCCCGACTTCGGATGCTACGGAAACGTAGACGTCAAATCACCGAATCTGGACCGACTGGCTCGCGAGGGGCTGCTGTTTCGAAATGCGTACTGCCAGTTTGCACTTTGCATGCCGTCGCGTTCCAGTCTGCTGTCGGGCTATCGTCCTGAAAGCATAAAGAAGACCGGTCGAGTCGGAGGGCAGGTGCCCGCCAACACGGTCACCCTTCCGCAGTTGTTCCGCAACAACGGGTACGTCACGGTCTCTGCCGGCAAGGTCTATCACGAAAACGACGATGATCCAGCGGCCTGGGTGCGGCGATTTACGGATACGTTTGTCGCGGAAGGCCGGTGGTGCAGCGGTTACTGTTCAGGGTATCAGTTGGAATCGAATCGCGCGCTGGTGCAGAACTACCTCGAGGGGAAACGCCGTCAGGGACTGCCGGCTTCGTCCATCTCGGAAATCACCGATACACCGGATGAATCTACTCCGGACGGAATTGTGGCCCGGCGTGCAATTGAGGAGTTGCAGAAGTTCAAGCAGTCCGGCGAACCGTTCTTTCTTGCGGCGGGATTCTATCGTCCGCACATGCCGCTCACCGCGCCGAGGAAGTACTGGGAGATGTATCCCCGGGAAAGCGTCCGATTGCCCGCGGACTTCCGCATGCCCGGCGACGGCATCAGCCGGTATGACTGGGATGAAGTCCGTCGCTACGGCGACTGCCCATGGGAAGGTCCCATGCCTGAGGACAAGGCGCGAGAAATCGTCCGCGGCTACCGCGCCAGCGTCAGTTTCGTGGATGCGCAAATCGGCAAAGTGCTCGATGAACTTCGGCGACTCGAACTGGATCGGAACACCGTAGTTGTTGTTTGGAGCGACAACGGCTGGAGTCTCGGCGAGCACGGTCTCTTCAGCAAGTACACGAACTACGAAACATCGACTCACGTCGTGCTGATGTTCAAGGCACCGTGGCTGCCGCCCCAGCCCGCAACGTCGGCGCTCGTCGAATTGGTCGATATCTATCCGACGCTTGCGGAGCTGTGTCATCTGCGGGCGCCGGAGTATGTCGAGGGCACGAGTGTTGTCCGGTTGCTCTCCGATCCGCGGTGTCCGTGGAAGACCGGCGCGTTCAGCTGCCTGCACGATGATCACGAGCGGACGATACGAACCGAGCGGTACCGGCTCGTCGAGCACCCTGATGGCCGGCTTGAGCTTTACGATCACGAAGCAGATCCCGCTGAAGACCACAACCTGGCTCAGGATCCCCGGTTTTCGGCCACCATCGGACAGTTGCAGAACAGTTTGAATGCAGGTTGGCGAGAGGCCGTGCCTGCAATGGCGAAGTGACTCCGGCCTGCGAATGTGCAACCTGGGCGCGCAAAGGAGAATCCCATGAAATGCGGACAAGTGCTGGCGACGCTCGCGATTATTTCGGCGTTCGCGCGTTCGATGGAATTTCATGCGTTCGCGGTGGCCGGGGAGGTGCCGGAAATCGCCACCCTGCGATCGAGCGCCGAGATGGGATTCTCCAACGCGGGCTGGAAATATGACCGGTATGCCGGTCTGCCTTCGCTGGACGCGGGCAAGCCGATGATGGTCGCCGATCTTCAGGGGCCGGGTATCATCCGGCAACTGCACTTTACGCGACACCAGCCCAAGGAGATCGCGGCGCGGGGCGTGGTTCTGGAAATCTGGTTCGATGATGCCGGCGAACCGGCGGTGCTCTGCCCGCTGGCCGATTTCTTCGGCGACGGCTGCAACGGCCAGGCCATGGACTTCTCGACGGATCTGATCGAGTGTGCGCCGTGGAGTTATAACGCCTGTTTTCCGATGCCGTTCAAGACGCGAGCCCGAGTCGTGCTGCGCAACGACACCGACAAAGATCTGATGAACTACAGCTACGTGGAGTGGGAGAAACTGCCGCAATGGAAGGATGAGTACGCGTACTTCCATGCGACCTACCGGCGCAAGGCGTTCCAACTCACAAAAGACACGGCGGAGACATTCTTCGAGGTCCAGGGGAGCGGCCAGTTGATCGGCCGGCAATACAGCGTGGAGACCGACGAACCGATGTTTCGCGGTTTCGACACGGTGATGGAAGGCAACAACGAAGTGGACATCGATGGACAGTCCCGAAAGCTCGACTACCTCGGCACCGAGGATTCATTTACTTTCAGTTGGGGATTCCAGAGGACTTTCGCAGGACGCCGTGCCGGAATGACACTGGTGAAGCCGGATCTGCCGTGCCAGTTGTCGATCTACCGTTTCCACGACCAGTTGCCGATCCGCTTTGCGAGTTCGCTTCGCTGGCGGATCGACTGGACGCAGGAGAAGTTCTTTGCGGCCCGACCCGAATGGGCAGCGGCGGTTGCGCGGAACGGATGCTGGGTGGATTACGCAACGGTGTATTACTGGTACCAGAATGCACCGGGCGGATACCGGCACGCTCCGCTGCCGCCGGCCGTTGAGCGAGGCCGATACATGAGTCGGCCGGCGGTCAAAGTGCAGGATCTCGGCGCGATTCTCGAGAAGATGGCGGTTGATCCGTCACCGGAGAATTCGCTGTCCCGGCCCGAGGACGTCGGTCGCCTGTCGATCAACAACGCTTATCGCGGCACGCATCCGTTCTGGATTGACGGGCCCAAGACAATCGGCGGGCACCCGGGCAATCCGAATCCGGGAAAGCGAGGTATTCTCGCCGTCCATGCGGAAGATGCGGATTCGCCCTGCTACATCCTGCGAAAAGTGACGCTGGGCCGAGAATCGAAACTGCGGCTCGTCGTTTCGGGCGATCCCTACGAGAACCCGGGTGGCAGCGATTTCGTGCTCCAGGCAGGGGTGTGGGACGGACAGCAGATTCACTGGTTCGCCGAACAGGTGATCGAGCCATCCTCGACTCCGGATGAAAAAGACTGGCGCGTGCTGGAGTACGATCTGAAACCGTACTCGGGAAGGACCGTCGGGTTGATCGTGAAGATTGCGTACGGCGGACCGAAGGGAGTCTTTAACGAAGAGGCGTTTTTCGACGAGATCAGCGTCGTGCCGGATTGATCCAGGGCGCGGGAACGCCCTTGGCGCTGAAGGTCTCCGCGATCTTCAGCAGGAAGATCCGCCGAAGCGCGTCGTAGCCGCGGTCGTTTGGGTCCTCGAGGTTGGTATAGAACCAGTAGTGCGGATCATCGGCGCGGTAGTGTTTGCGCCAGAATTGAGTGCAATGAATGCCGTGGCCGAGGAAGGTCTCGTGCACGGGCACCAGGTGCACATGGCCGCGCTCGGCGCATCGGTGAATGGCCGCGTTGTACGCGCTATGGATGGCCATTGCGTCCTGCCAGGCGGGAAGGAACACGCTCGGCGCGTCTCCAACGCCGTCCGACGGGTCATAGATATCCCCGAGGAATATCTCACAACCGCCCGGGAACTTCTGCTGCACGAGGTCGAGCATCTTCGTGAGACGCTGTTCGAAGTTCCGGATCCACGGTTCCGCCTGGGCCAGCGTCGCACCGTACATGGCGCCCTCGCGCGGAGGCGTCTGTCCATACCAGTGGATCAGGTCATTTCCGCCGGTCGTCATGACGACAATGCCGGTGACCGAGTCGGGAAATGCCTCAAGACCCTCGATCGCCGCGAGATGCTGAATCGAGTTGCTCCCTGAAACCGCGATGTTCTTCGTCTCCAGATCCGGGATGACCGCCGAGAGGCAAATCCCTTTCAGGTCGTCAGACTCGTCCACCGGGTTATGGACCAGGCGGTTGAAATAGGAGAGTTCCTTTCGGCTGGAGCCGAGTCCCGCGGTAACACTGTCTCCGATGCCAAGCAACACAGCAGGGCGACTGATCCATGTTTCAGCGAAGGCGGCGCGCGGAACGCCCGGACCGGCAGGGCCGGTCCCCACAGGTTTGGCGAGCCAGAAATGGCGGTAGACAAACGCCGCCGCGATCAGCGTCAGGCCGATGATTCCCAGGCGGAGGAAACGCCGCGTTCTTGGTTTGGGCTCGGCGGAAGTCATGTCTTGGCACTCGCACGAGGAACTTGATATTGAGAGTCTGGCGGAGAATGCCGCGGATGAGGACCAGTAGATACGGATAAAGGAAGCTCGCAGCGGCAGTCAAGGACCATTCGTCGCCGTCTTGTGCCGGCGCTGATCAGAGTTTAACTGAGTACTCGATCCCATCGCCAATCGGCACGAGCACGGAGACGAATCCGTGTGCAGGATTGCGGATGTAGTTCAGATACGTTGCGAGTTGGTCTGGAAAGAGAGTCACATCGTCGGCCAGCACAATGCATCCCGGGCGGAGTCGTGGCGCAATCATGTGCAGCACGTCCAGGTACATTTCCTTCCATCCATCAAGGAACAGCACGTCTACCGTGTGTTCTCCGTCCCGCAGTGTCTGCATCGCATCGCCGGCCCGAATTTCGGCATACTCGGACAGTCCCGCTTCGGCCAGATGTTGCGAGGCTTTGGCGACCTTGCCGGGTTCAAGTTCCGACCCGATCACCAGACCGCCGCCGTTGTCGCGAAGTGCCGCGGCGAAGTAGATCGTGGACACGCCGAACGACGTCCCGAATTCGACGATCCGCGCCGCCTTCATTGAACGGGCTGCCGTGTAGAGAAATCGTCCTGCGTCACGGCACACCGGCAGCATCGCATCTCGGAGCAGGGTCGCCTTAGTCTCGGAACTGGCGGTCTTCCAGGCGGGGTCGTTGCGGACACGTTCGCCGATTGCCTCGTCATCGGTGTCGGCCTGGGTATGCAGCCGCTCCAGGATCTTCTGTACTTCGGGACGCCAGAGCGTCGAACTGGGGTGTGTCATTGCAGGTTCTTTCGCAAAGCAAGGCGCGCTTGCGGCCGGGTACGTGCCTCGGCGGATTAAGTCAGTCAATCAACTCGGCCGCGTGAAACAGTGTATTTCGGCCCGGGTTTTCCGGGATGAGGCGGAAAGTGAATTACGGGCCGGGATCGACAGGCGGTACGGGTTCGTCGTGTTCCATCAATCCCCGCAGTGCTTCCTCGACCATGTCTGACCGAACAAGCCCCTCCCTCCACTCTTTCGGGATTCCCGATTCGCCCCAGAAGGCTCCCGCCAACTGACCGCAGACAGCCCCGGTCGTGTCCGCGTCGTCGCCCAGATTGACCGCTCGCAGAACGGCCTCCCGGAAATCCTTCGCGTCGTGGAACGCCCACAGGGCGGCCTCGAGGCACTTTACGACGTAACCCCACCCCGCAATTGCGGGCGGCTGATTTTTGCGGAAGCTCCCCTCCGCCACGTCGACGACTTCGTTGTGCAGCCAGAGCAGTTTCTTGAGTTGCAGCAGCGGTTCCCAGTGAATGTCCAGCACTTCATCCCGCTCGCAGCCGCGAATCAGGCCGCAGAGGACCAGTCCCATGTACGCGCACGACGAGGTGCATTGGGCGCTGGCATGGGTCGGCAGGCTCGATTCAGTCAGCAGCTTTACCAACTCATCCAGTCGATTCGGAAACAGTCCCGCGTAGCGGATCGGTACCGGCGCCAGGCGCATGATCGAACCGTTTCCGCTTGCGCGTTCGGACGGGTCTCCCGACGTTCGGGCGTCGCCGGTTCTCAGGAAACGACTCAGCGAACTCGACGTGGTGATGCCGATATCGAAACAATGGCCCGTGATTGAATAAACGCCGTTCTTCCACCATGCCACGTATCGCTCGGCCTGATCCTGGAGATCCCATCCGACCTTTGCGATGCTGTCCGACAGCGCGAGAGCCATACTCGTATCGTCGGTCCATTCGCCGGGACCTAATCCGTGAGGGCCGCCGCCCCGGTAGCCGGTTACCTGTCGGAACGAACCGGGGCTCTCGAATTCGACCGCGGCTCCCAGTGCGTCGCCGACGGCAAGACCGATCAGCGCACCTCGTCTTCGATCCGTTTCACTGATGCCTGGCATTGAATTATCCCCGCTCTTTCCCGTGCCGGGACTCGTTTTTCAGATACTCCTGTCGTTTCCGTTCGGGGAAACGTTCGATCGCGTAGCGTAACATGGTGCGCGGCATCTCGCGGCGGTGCCGGTCGAGAAACGTCTCCAGACCTGCCGTGTCTCGTTTGCCGAGTTCCCGCAGCATCCAGCCGACGGCCTTGTGGATCAGGTCCTCCCGGTCCGTGAGAAGTGCCGCGGCGATCTTGAGCGTGTCGGCAAAGTCGTTGAGGCGGATGAAGTGGAACGTGGCGAGAATGGCGATCCGTCGCTCCCACAGGCTCGCGGATTTCGCCATTCGATACAGCAGTGTCCGCCTGCGCTCTGCCAGATAACCTCCGACAATTTGCGGGGCGGAAATATCGACCAGATCCCAGTTGTTGATGTGCCGGGTGTTCGCAAGGTAGAGGTCGAAGATCCGCTCACGGACCGAGTCGTCTCCCTTGGTGAACCGGTTGACGAGGATCACCAAGGCGAGCGTGCGATCCTCGTGGACTTCGGAATGCAGCAGGCGTTCAATTTCGTCCAGAGGCAGTCCGCGGAACTCCATCGCAACACGCCTGATGACCGGGACCTTCACGCCAACGAACTGGTCGCCTTCTCCGTATTCACCGGGGCCGGTCTTGAAGAAACGGGCAAGGATGGCTGCCTGTTGCGGACTAGCGAGGCCGCGGAGTCGCCGCCGCGCCGCTTCGGAGTCCAGCTCAAGAGCCTGACTTGCTGCTGCATTGGAAGTCGGCGGTTTGCGGCGAGCCATCTTGCTTGACTCAATTCTTCTTCTGGTCGGCGACCGGCGGGTTGCTCATGCACTTTGCCATCGGAATAACGTGGTGCAACCTCGTGAGCGGATCTTTCTTGCCGTCCATGGTGTGCGTGTTGAGTTGAATCTCCCCTCGCTCTGCCAGATCCTTGCGGATATGGACGCGACCCACGCGTTTGCCGCCGTCGATCGTCCTCATATCGATCGACACGACGAGGTCCATCCAGGAACTGCCGTCCGCGTTCTTCTCCTGGGCCGGTATGACGAATTGCACCTCGTCGAGCGGTTTGAGTCGTCCTTCGTCGGCGAGCGTAAAGGTCACGGTAACTCGCCCCGTCCCGTGATCCTGTACCGCCACATCGTACTGCAATTTCAGCTCTTCCTTCGTTTCCCGCAGTGCGAATCCGATGCCCCAGGCGCGACCGGCTATCCCGAAAACCGACACAGCGGCCGCGAACATCAGAATTGAATAACGCAGATTCGGCATTAGCCTCACGGTGAACTCCCTATTTGCGAACGGCGCAGCAACCTTCCGAGGTGCGGGACCGCCGCGAATTAAGACAGAAGCCCCCGCCTCTTGCGAGATGAGTCGGTGCGGTCATTGCCGTCGGTCGTCACTTCTCGCGTTTCCAGGAACAGAGCACTTCGCCCTTCCGCGGGCCGTCGGTGAACTTGACCACTGCCGAATCCTGATTGATGCAATTCAATCGGATTCCCGCTCGTTCGACGGCAGCACCCGGAGCCTTCACGACATACGTTCCGACAAATGCCGTACCCTGCTGCTTCTGGATCGTGATTTCTTCCACCAGTCCGTTCGTCCAGGAGGCAATGCTGCGGATCTGCTGACTGTCCGGGTCCCAGTAGTCGAACAGTCGGACGCCCGCGGTGGCGTCTTTGCCGACGAGCTTGAATTCGCCTTCTCCCACCATGCAGGCTCCTTCGGCAGCCGGTTTCTGGATTCGGCGATAAGTGAACTTGTCGTCTTTGGAGATCCCGAGTTCTGTTGAATCGCGTCCATTGGTTCCCTCGCCAATCCACGTTCCTTCGCAAGCCTGGCACCAGGCGTTCCAGAGGTCGTTCGCAGCGGTTCCCGTTTTGCGATGGAAGGTCACGGCGGGCCAGTCGGCCATCTTCTTCCCGCCGAACGTGATCTCCGTCGTCTGCCAGGTGTACGTGTCGGCGTCCTTCCGATCGAAACAGGCAGTTGCTTCGGTTCGATTCTCGTTCTCGCCGGTGGTCCAGCGCAGACGCGGCGTGGCCCCGGCATCGCTCCACTCGCCGGTGCCGATGCCGTAATCGCCCCAGATCCCGTGTACGATCTTCTTCTTGCCGCTGTCCCAGCCAATGATCTCATGGCTGTCGGGCACGCGGAGACCGTCCTTGAACATGGAACCGTCCACGACGATGAAGCTCTTGTTCAAAACCCATCGGAAAGTGGCGCAGTACTGAACGCGGTCACCTTCCTTGAGAGGTTTGAGGTCATAAGGCATGGTGAATTCACCGCACCATTCGCCGATCAGCCACTCCAACGGTTTGAGGTGTTCGTAGTTCGACGAAGGTTGTGCGGCGCCGGCCGACGAGCAACCGATCAGCAGCACGCCGAGAAGTACAAGAGCGGTTCGTTGCATGGCGGGGCTCCTCCCAGGGAATTCGATCCGGCCGACACGGGAGAATTAATAGTAACCGATCTTCAAGGAAGCGTGGCGGCCGTGCGGCAAAATGGCCGCACCTGATCGCGTACCGCGCACTTGCGTGCCGCCTCGACGCCGACTGACAATGGGGTGCGTTTTGAATTCGAGAAATACGGGCCCTTTCGGTTCGTCAACGATGCCGCCAACCGTTCACGGGGTGCGCCGGTTTTCGACAGTGGCGAACCGCGTAGCCGCGTCTCTCCGAGACGCGCGGACTTCGCGTCTCGGAGAGACGC
>CAIPEB010000041.1 GCA_903863885.1 uncultured Planctomycetaceae bacterium
GCCCAATATCACGGCCAAGAAGGAGCCCCCGGCCGACGCCAAGGAATGGGACGGCAAGCCCGACAAATTCGAGAAATATTTCTCGCCCAAGCCGGGAGCCGGAGACTGAGGGCGGGACCTGAGGAAATTGCAGCGATAAAGCTCGCGCGTTCTTAACCCGTCTTATTCATCGGGCGGCATTTATGGGTCTGGCGAACGTGGCGTAAAACGCTGATACGGCGTAGGAATTGGTTGTTGAGGCCACCCTGCCGCGCACCGACGCAACCGTCACGCCGCCATGACCGACGATACGATCCTGCCGTTCTCGTTTCCAGCCGTTCAAGCCAAGAAAGTCACCGCCGCCTTCGATGGCGGGCGGTTGACCTCGGACGGCGGGGTGATGCTGCTGGCGCTGGCCGAGCGGCGTCTTGGCTTGGCCGATAGGTTGGCCCGGGTGTTTCCGGATCGGCGCGATCCGACCCGGATCGTCCACAGCCTCGCCGGCATGTTCCGCGCCCGCATATTCGCGATCTGCTGCGGCTACGAGGACGCCGACGATCTCGATCATCTACGGTCCGATCCGGCGTTCAAGCTGGCTTGTGGGCGGCTGCCGGACAGCGGCCGCGATCTATGTTCCCAGCCGACGCTGTCGCGGCTGGAGAATGCGCCGGGGCTGCGCGACGTGATCCGACTGACCTATGCCTTGGTCGATGCCTGGATGGACAGCTATGCGCGGGCGCCGGCATCGGTCACGCTCGACATTGACGACACCTGCGACGTCGTCCACGGCCACCAGCAGCTTTCGCTGTTCAATGCCCATTACGACGAACGCTGCTTCCTGCCGATCCACGTTTACGACACCGCGACGAGCCGGCCGGTGGCGGTGGTGCTGCGCGCGGGCAAGACGCCGGGCGGTGTTGAGGTGCGCGCCCATCTGCGCCGCCTGGTTCGGCGCATCCGCACGCGCTGGCCGACGACGCGGATCACGTTGCGCGGCGACGGGCATTATGCCCGGCCGGAGGCGATGACGTGGTGCGAGGACAACGGCATCGACTATATCTTCGGCCTGTCCGGCACCAAGCCGCTCACCAAAAAGGTCGACGAGACCGCCGACATGATCCGTACCGCGCGCGCCGTCGCTGACAAGGAGGTGGTGCGCGGGTATGCCGAGACCCGCCACAAGGCAAACTCCTGGGACCGCGAACGCCGCGCCGTCGCCCGGATCGAAGCGACCCGGCTCGGGCTCGATATCCGCTTTGTCGTCACCAACCTCGCCATTG
This sequence comes from uncultured Planctomycetaceae bacterium, assembly GCA_903863885.1. Lineage (GTDB taxonomy): Bacteria > Planctomycetota > Planctomycetia > Pirellulales > Pirellulaceae > CAIPEB01. The sequence goes on from CAIPEB010000041.1 coordinate 1,260, forward strand.
GCTCGGCGGAATGGATCTACGACAGCCTGTATTGCGCGCGTGGCCAGGCCGAGAACCTGATCAAGCTGCACAAGACGCAGCTCGCCTCCGACCGCACCAGCTGCCGCTCCGCGCTCGCCAACCAGGTCCGCCTGGTGCTGCACACCGCCGGTTATTGGCTGATGCTCACCATGCGCGACGCCATTCCCAAGGCCCGGGAATTGGCCAGCGCCGAGTTCGCGACGCTGCGGCTTCGTCTTCTGAAGATCGCCGCCCGGGTCGTCGAAACCGCCAGCCGCGTCCGGTTGGCCTTCGCCGCCGCCTGTCCGGAGGCCGATCTGTTCCGCGGCTTGTCCGTCGCGCTGCTCCCGCTCGGGCCTTGACCGGTTGGGCTGTCCGCCCGATCACCCGTCCCGATCCTCAAACGCGTCGAAAACGTTCAGGTCCTGCAGACGGCGAATTGGCCGAACGCCCACGCGCGCTCCACGCCTGGTGACGCGTCGACCGCCAAAATCGACGGGCCTTCATGAATAGGTCGGGCTAGTTTCATTCTTGGAAAGCGGGCAGTTCGCCTGCCGGGAGGCGGACATTGAAGACGTTCAAAGTCATTGCGATGAGAGTGTAATATCCAAGAATTCCC
>CAIPEB010000042.1 GCA_903863885.1 uncultured Planctomycetaceae bacterium
CCCCGTCCGCTGGGGCGGCGATCGACACCTTCTCTTGCTTGGGCAGGAAGGGGATCTTCGATAACGCGAATTCCGGCTAATGCCGTTCCAATCGCTCCGACTGCGGCCACGATCGCGACCATGGCACCAATCACAGGCCGTCGCATGGTATTCCTCCTTGTCTCGAGTTTTCTGAGCATTCGCTTTTCCGCCCCCTCGTGGTGCGATCAGATCGCGCACTCGTAGGGCACCTTTCACACGGTGTCCGCCAGTGAACACCGACGGCAAACGCCACCATGATACACCCATGGCCGCCCGCACGCTGTCGGGATTTTTCCTACACCCGCAACTTGCCCCCCGGGTGGCCATGCCTTCGCCGCTGAACTAGCCGTTGCGTACGGCATTCGATGGTTGCGACACGACGGTGGGTGCTTCCCGACGCTTTCGCTCGGACTGGCCTGCGGTTCACTCACTTCCCACCACGCGGTCAGGCAGCATCGGACGGTGGCTGAGGTTCCGGGGTACTTCTTGCGGACCTTTTTACTGTGCACTCATCTACTGTCGTCGTCTGTGATTTCGTGTACCTGGAAAGTTGAATCGACAGCAAGCCGATACCGTCGTCCGTCGGGCGCGCGAAACAAGTGCGTAGCAACTACAAGAAATGACGCTCCGTTCGTCAGAGGTTGAAGTTGGAACGATGTGCCCCTAATCCCGACTTGCTCGATGGAGTTGGGGAGTCGTCCATATCTTTTTTGATACTGCTCGACACTTACGGCGATAGTCTTCAAATGATGAATCGTGTAATCTCTTCGAACCGTTGTTTGTGGGATCTGCCTGACAAGGGACCAGATAACAAAGCATCCTAGCAGCAGCCCAGCACCTATCGCAGTCACTTTGGCCGCAAGGCTAGTCCAGCGTCTGGCCTTCAGCCCTATTCGTTCACCACCGTTGTTCATTGTGGATTGAGTTCGCCTCCAAGACGATTTGCAGAATTCGCCGATACCGACGGTTCGTAAGGATTGACCTCCAAAAGAACGCCCTCCCTTTTCAGCGCCGCCGTTACACCCAACAATTACATTCCGGTACGGTAGCCGACACGAACCACCGATGCCGCATTTCTCCGCGCATCCTACCACCGCAGCCGCCCGCACGCAGTCGGCATTCGACGCTTCCCGTGCGGACCTTCGTCTAGTTTCCTTCCGGCCGCGCTCGCCACACGCGTGAGCGATGGAAGTCGGTTGGACCGACGCCCACTTCTGTGCCGACTCGGGGCCCGCATCGCGACGGGTCAGTCACTTCCCGCCTCTTGGTCTGGCGTTCTCGACTGCTGGCATCGCTCGCTGTTCTTCTTGCGAACTGCCCTGAGTCTTTCTCGTCTGGCATTGGCCTTGGCCAGAATGACTTGCACAGCCCATACCACCCATCCAAGCACCGCGCCGTGAAAGAAAACGAGGATACTGTTGACGGCGGAAATAAAGACAAACCATCGCCTTTTTGTCACCAACTCCCGCCAGAATTCGGAGACGTCGTTCCAATAGGCGATGTGCACGGCTATGCCCAGCCAAAAGCCAACAAGGCCTCCCAAGGCGCTGTAGAGGACCATCCGCCGAAATTGGCGATTTCCCAAAACGGCCCCAAGTGTGGAACACGCGAGGAACGCGACTCCGATCGTCACCGTTTCGGACGACAATGCGACGCGCAAGATGAGCGCCGCGCCTGTCATGACCAGCAGGAGGCCACGCACCGTGAACTGATAGGAATTCGACGCGGGTGCTCGGACATCTGAGTGATTGCTTAGCATGGTCTGCGCACCTTAAGACGTGACACCACCCGTTCTTCGTGATCATCACGCTACTCTCCAAGAGCCCGTGCTGTGAGCGATAGCCCCGGATTTGTGCGATCGCTGTCGCCCGCTGCCAATCCCCTGCTCGCCGCGGCCATCATACTCCCGCACCAGCCCGGAAGCAGTCGGGGATTTGCCGGAAAAAAGCGGGCCATCGTGTGAACAAAAATGGACGGGTTGGCAGTGCCGCCGCCCACACGCACGCCGTCGCCAGGCAACGATGGCCACACGGCGTCGGCCGCATCCAGCCAGCGACTCGCGCCGCCGAGCTAATCCATCATGACAAAATACGACGTGTCGTGCGTTTCGTCGACGAAGATGCTCGGACGGTGCGAATATTGTCCGTCGGCGGATTTGTAAACCGTACCAATGGCATCATCCGGCGGCAGCATCCAGGAGGCGTCCACTCTGAAACTCTCTCTGATGAAAGCGACATTGCGGCTTGTGAATGGTGACGGCTGGTTGGGTGTAACCGTAACCGGCGGGCGATCCCAGTGGGAGGCAAATTCGGTTCTGGCATGCAGGTGAAGATCGGACTTCGGAGCATCAAAGCGGTAGAGCAACAGTCTCCCGCCGAGCCCGACAGAAGCTCGGCAGAACCGAACACTTGCGGCAGTATCGGGGAGCGATTGACATACCGTGGACTTCACGGCCTCCGGCGTTACGCCCGTGAAGCCATCGGATTGAAACACGAGCGGGCGGTTCATTCCAACTACCAGACACATGGAAAACATGGCGAATAGTGCACCGATCGCGACGACCGTTCGAAAAAAACATCGCCACAGGGTTATCATGCAGTCACACCTCTCGAAGTCCGATTGATTCGCTCAGCAGTCGACCACTGCCGCTGCCATGATACTCCCGCACCAGCCCGGAAGCAGTCGGGGAATTTCCTGCAAGAGAGGCAGGCCAACGTGTGGACACAGCGGTTGAACCCGCGATGCAGACGCCCACACGCCCGCCGTCACCAGGCGGCGATGGCTGAGGCGTGCTTTCCGGCAGGCATCGGTCACACGGCGTTGCCGCGTTGTCGGAGCGATCTGCTGCTCCGAATCAACAGCACACCGATCAAGAAGCACGGCAACGCACAGACGAACAGAATTAACAGCATACCGTCCCAGTGCCAAGCATTGAGCAAGAACTCCGACAGGCTGCCTTTCTCCTTGCCGACAATTGGTGGCATGTCCTTCGTGTTCAGCACTCCTGCCTCCAGCAGTTGCTGCTCGATTACGAACAGCAGCAACCACGCGGGAGCGATTGAGCAAAGCAGTATGCCAATCAGCGTGCGAAACACTCCGGCTTGTCTTACCGGTCGTTGTTCGCCGTGGCGAGTATGCGGCTCATAAGGGTTGGGCGTCGTCATTGTAGTGACCCGGTGAACGATAGTTGAGGCTGCAAATCCGAGATCGGCGTGCCTGTCGCGCCCAGGAAAGATGCCCCGCTTCCGCCGCCCCCATCATACCCCCGCAACCGGCCACGGGCGTTTCCGATCCGTCTCCAGTGTAGCAATCAACGGATCCGTTTCTCACGCCTTTCTTGCCGTTCTCAACGCAACGCAGCGTTCCCGTCAGCAGCCGTTTCAAAGACGCACGATGCGTCTTTGATCGCAGAAGTCGGGGATTTTCCACGGATCGCGGTTACTGTTCGGGCAAGCTCCGGCGTTTGCGAATCTCCGACCGCAGGCGTCGTAAGTGGCCTTCCCACGTGGAGTTGCGACGAAGGCCATCGTTGTGGCGATGACAGCAAGTCGTTACCTGGCCGTTTTCGAAGACACACCGTCGCCCCGATCAAAGACGCATCGTGCGTCTTTGATCGGCCAGCCTGCGGCACTTCGCGACCGACAGTGCGCTCACCAACTGCACCTGCGGATGGCACTCGCGAAAGGCCAAACGCGCTCTTTGTACCCACGGCATAAACTTGCGACGACTAGCGCTTACAGACAAATCGCATGCGGTGTTTATGAGTGTCATTTTCAAAGTTGCATCGTGCAACTTTGAACGAGAGCGGCGACTTTCTGGATTTTGGCAACCATACGGAATCGCGTCCTGCAGGTGAATGAAAAGAGTAGAACGCCCCATTCTTCAAGCCGTCAATCAACCAGCTCGCGCGCAGTTACCGGGGCCGCTCGCCGCGTACCAACTCCAACGATCACGCATGTTTACACGCTGTGCGCAGCGCGCAGGTTGAATCCCATCCGCAACACACTGCCCGCAACCATCTTGCTGCTGTTTTTGGCGTGCTGAATGCGGGCCGACCACCGGCTTCCAGGCC
>CAIPEB010000043.1 GCA_903863885.1 uncultured Planctomycetaceae bacterium
ATCCGAGCCGCTTCCGGGCCGTCCATCTCGGGCATGTGTATATCCATGAGTACCAGGTCGTAGGGGAGCGTCTTCAAGGCCTCGACGGCCTCCGCGCCGTTGGCCACGGCATCCGCCTGTCCGTTCGAACTGGGGTGCCCGTCGGCAGTTACTTTTCAGCACCGGTCCGGGCGGAGGAGATCACACACCGCATCGACATGAAGTTGACGGTGGGTACGCTGCGCAACACGGCTCGGGAGCGGTCCACGCAGAACGTCGATCGGATGTCGGGCGCAATCACAGACTTGCTGTCGCCTGATTCAACCGAGTTGGCGCCTGGCACATGACGGGCGACTTTGAGAATGTCGATCAGGGTTGGCTAATGGCCACCGCGTGGAAATCATCCATCTGCCGTTTCGTGCTCATTTACGAGCAGAAGCCCGACTGCGGCATGTGGACCGTTGTTGGATGGAGACTTCGCAGCAGAAGGCCGGAGCACTCCGGATCGACTACGAATTAGGATGTCCCGGTGGCAACCACGTATTCAGCACTTCAGACAGAGCCTGGGGCGAAATGGGCTTGGTCACATAACCGTTCATTCCGGACGCGAGGCAGCGGTCCCGATCGCCCTGCATGGCGGCGGCAGTCATCGCGATAATGGGGATCTGGTGATCGAGCACGTCCGACTGCGGGTCGCGGATCCTGCAGGTCGCCTCCAGACCGTCCATCTCGGGCATTTCCACATCCATCAGCACCAGGTCGTAGTGATCTCCCTGCAGTTTGTCGATCACTTCGGCGCCGTTCTCCACGACGCTGGCCTGTAACCCCAGCTTGCGCAGGATGCCGAGCGCGACCTCCTGATTCACGATATTGTCTTCCGCCACCAGGATTCGTGCGTTGGTGCGGCGCGGTGCGGGCGGCGATTTTCGTTCGCTGCGGCCGCCAGCGGGTCGCAAAGCCGGTTGATCGGCCAGCACGTGGCACAAACAGTCGAGCAGATCGGCCGGCCGTACCGGTTTGGTCAAGCAGGCCGCAAAGCCCTGCTTTGCCAGATCCTCGGCGCTGCATTGCCGGTTCAGATCGGTCAGCTGTATCAGGGGAATCGAACCGAAACTGGCGTCCCCCCGGATGGCTTGGGCCAATGCGTTTCCGTCCATGTCCGGCATCCGCATGTCGATCAGCGCAGCCCGAAACGGAAACTTTTCGTCGCAGGCACGTGCCAGCGAGCGGAGGGCCGCGGAACCGTCGGACACGGCTTCGGCCTGCATTCCCCATGCGATCAATTGAGCCGCCAAGATCTTCCGCCTGGCATCGCTATCTTCCACTACCAGAATACGCAGGCCCAGCAGGTCGGCCGGTGGTGCTGCGGCTACATCGATCCGAGGTGATTTCTCCAGCCGCGCGGTGAACCAGAATTCGGATCCGACTCCGGCTTCGCTGGACATGCCGATTTGGCCCCCCATCAATTCCACCAACTGCTTGGCGATAGACAGGCCCAGTCCGGTTCCGCCGAAGCGGCGCGTCGTGGAAGCGTCAGCCTGAGTGAATTTCTGAAACAACCTCTCCTGCTGCTCTGGAGAGATTCCGATGCCGGAATCCCGGACGGAGAAGCGGAGCATGATGCTGGCTTCTGATTCCGAAACAAGGCTGGCCAGAATCGAGACTTCCCCGTGCTGTGTGAATTTCACGGCGTTGCTCGCCAGATTCGTCAGGATCTGTCGCAAGCGTCCCGGGTCCCCGCACATGCGGGCGGGCAGATTCGGCGCGGCCGCACAGATCAGTTCGATTCCCTTGTCCTGTGCGCGCAGAGCCAATGGCGCTGCGAACTCATTCAGCATGTCCCGCAGGTCGAAATCGATGGTCTCCAACTCCAGCTTGCCCGCCTCGATTTTCGAGAAGTCCAGGATGTCGTTAATCAGCGTCAGCAGGGATTCGCCGCTGGCACGAACGATCTCCGCATAACGCTGCTGCTGCTGGTTCAGCTCGGTGTCCAGCAGCAGTCCTGTCATCCCGATCACGCCGTTCATCGGTGTGCGGATCTCATGGCTCATGTTGGCCAGAAATTCGCTCTTGGCGGCGTTGGCAGCGTCGGCCTCTTTCTTCGCGTTCCGCAGTTTCTCCTCGAGTATGTGCTGTGAAGTGATATCCTGTTTCACGCCGATCGCCCGCACGAGGTTTCCGCTGCGATCACGTTGAAAGGTCCAGGCCGAGTGGAGGTAACGCAGTTGGCCGTCGGGAAGAACAACGCGATACGTATCCTCGGATGCGGCGCCGTGCCGGCGGGATTCGTTCAGTTCGGATTCCACGCGATTCCGGTCGTCCGGATGCACGCGACTTCGCCAGAACTCAACGCTGACGCCGGCGTCTCGAACCTCGTCTGGCACGCCGTACCATTCCTGCAGGCGATCGTCCCACTCCAGCTTGTCGCCGTCAAAAGTCCAGGTCCAGGTACCGATGCCACCGGCCGCAGTGGCAAGTTCGAGACGCTGCAACGCGTCGCGAAGTCGTTCCTCGGCCTGCTTCCGTTCCGTGATGTCGCTGACAATGCCCACCGCATGCCACGCTTCGTGCAGCCAGACACCCGATAACGACAAGGACACGGGGATCTCTCGGCCATCTCGCCTCCGGGCGATCAATTCCAGGGTCCTGCCGACGGCATTGCCGGTTCCCGTGCGGACGAACTTCGAGAAGGCTGCACGCTGATCGGCTCGATAACGTTCCGGTGCCAGCAGTTCATGCAGGTTCCGGCCGAGCGCTTCCTTGGCGGTGTAACCCAGAATTCGCTCAGCCGCCGGATTCCAGTAACTGATCGCGCCTCGGGGATCCATCATCAGAATCGCATCGTTGGCGGCATCGGTGATGCTCCGCAATTGCTCTTCCGCGAACTTGCGCAGCGTAATGTCCTCGATCATGCACAAATGGCGGGGGTTCGGAACATCCCGATCGTTCACAGGTGCGATCGTCATGCTGATCCAGACCAGCGAGCCGTCCGGTCGGATGAAACGCTTGTTCATCTGAAAGCCGGGAATCTCGCCGGCGTTCATCCTTGCCATGTTGTCCACGCCCGCCTGCACATCGTCCGGGTGAGTGATGCTCATCCAGTCGATGGTGGCCATTTCCTCGCGAGTCCGGCCGGCGATTTCGGCGAAACGGAGATTCACTTCGTGGATCTGCCCGGTCAGCGAGTCGATCAGCGCCACGCCCAGGGGCGCCTGCTCGAACATCGACCGGAATCTCGATTCCGAGGCAGCCACCTGCGCCAGGGCCTGCGCGGTGCGGCCCTGTGCCGCGGTCAACTCCGCCGTGCGCGACGCCACCGTACGTTCCAACTCAGTGTTCCACTGCCGGATCTTGTCCAGCAACTGGCGGTGTTCGGTGATGTCCATGCAGATCCCGGTCATACGGATCGCCTGGCCTGCGTCGTCGGACGTTGTCTGCGACATCGCCCTGATCCATCGCACGTTGCCCTCGGGATGCACCGCTCGGAATTCGATTTCGCGCAAGTCGCGATCTCGAAGGGCACGCTCGAGGTACTCACGCATGGCGGCACGATCGTCGGGATGCATGACGGCATCCCAGGCGGTCAAAGATGGCGCATGAGCGCCCGGGGCCAACCCGAGCAGGGTGTAGATTTCAGGCGACCAGTCGAGTTTCCCTGTCGGAATATTCCAGTCCCATACTCCCTGGCCCGCGGCCTGCTTGGCCAATTCCAGACGTTCATTTGATCGCAGCAGAGCAAGTTCCGCAGACTTGCGATCGGTGATGTCCCGCGCCAGGCACAGGTAGTACCGCTGCTCTTCCAGGTCGAAGCAACTGATGCGGACTTCCACCGGAAATGTGGAGCCGTCCTTGCGGCGGTGCCGCCCCGTCACCGTCCGGGGCGTTTCGGGAGTCATTGGAGGAGTGGAGTTCTGGTCATTGACCAGGTCGAATTCCGTTTCCACATCCGAGAGGCTCATCTGCAACAGCTCGTCGCGGCTGTAGCCAAGACTGGTGCAGGCGCGCGGGTTGACATCGAGGAACCGCCCGGCGAAATCCTGCACGAACAACGCGTCGGCTGCCTGATCCACGTAGGCACGGAAACGTGATTCACTCGCCCGCAGTGCCGTTTCCGTGCATTTCTGCTGCGTAACGTCGTGGTGGGTGCCGCGCATCCATACCGGCTTCCCTTTACCGGTCCACGTGATCACCTGCCCTCGGTCCCGGACCCAAACCCAGCTGCCGTCCTTGTGCTTCAACCGCGATTCAATGTCGTAGTAATCGATTTCGCGGCGAAAGAGCCGTTCGAGCATCGTCACGCTGGCCCGTCGATCATCGGGATGGACAAGCCGGTTCCACGTTTCGATGGAGAGCGGGGCCAGTTCTTCCAGTGTGTAGCCGACGATTTCCGCCCAGCGCTGGTTGAAAATGGTCTCCCCGGTCTGCACATTCCATTCCCACGTTCCGGCATGATCGGCCGTGATAATGTCCGCCAATCGCCGGCGCTCGTCCTGCAGCGATGCTTCCGCTATCTGCCGCTGTTGCATCGCCGACCGCAGCAGTTCATTCGCCTTGGTCAATTCCGCGGTGCGCTCGGCGACGCGTTGCTCCAGCGCATCACGCGCCGTTCGCAGATCGTCCTCGGCTTCCTGCTGCTTCGTAATGTCGTTGAGCGTGACGCGGCATCCGTTGGCCGGACTTTGTTCATTCACGGGCACAATCGATAACTGAACATACCGCTTTGGGCCGGAAGTCCGCACGATGGCGCATTTGCAGGTCTGCCGGGCACCCGACTCCAGCGTCTCGCGCATCGCCAGAAAACAGGAGTCGCGGTCCTCCGGAGCGATCAGGGCCGCCAGCACCGCACCCTCGACTTTGCTCCGCTCCAGGCCGAGCAGTTCGGCAGCCGACAGGTTGCAGCGCTCGATACGGTATTTCGGCCCGATCGTGAGGTAACCCACCGGAGCGAGTTCAAATAGCTCGAAGTACTGATCGCGTATCTTCGCGAGTTCCGCCTCGGTGCGGCGGAGGTCGTCGTTCTGCACCAGCAACTCGATCTGGTGAACCTGCAGCTCGTGAACCAGTCGCTGCACCTCACCCGGAGTCATGGCCGAAACGTCCGGCTGGCCGAGGCTCAATCGTCGTTCCTCTCGCCGGCGCACGGAATCACGGGACGACGATTCATGATTTTCACGGGACGGCATGGTTAGTTAGTCGCGCGGCAATCGCTGCCTTGCCGGTTCCACAAAATGCGGTGTCGTGAATGGCCTCAACGCAATGAGTAGTCTTCTTTGTCTATTGCCTCAAATCAGTACCGGATGTGTCAACATCGTCCGACAGTTCCGACCGAATTATAGGTGATGACCCCATTGTCAAGCGTCGGGAAAACAGGCACGCCGGAAGAAAATCAGGACTTTTTGCCACGCGAGGTAGGGCATTACCTTGGTGGTTCGTCACTGCCACACACGTTCGCTGCGTGCAGAGTCTCACCGCTCAAGAGTGAACTCGGCTGTATGGCGCCGAGTCTTTCCCGAAACGATCCGTCGTCACTCGACGAACCTCGGACCATTAGACGCCCCCTGCGAGCGACCCCGACGTTTCGTCGGTCAATTGGTCCGTCGCGGAACTGTTGTGAGGCGATCACGCGCAGTCCGAACTCCCTCTGCCGCTCTCCCCGGTTTCCTGCGGCAACCAGGTGTTCAAGGCTTCCACCAAAGCCTGGGGGGATACGGGTTTGGTGATGTAGCCGTTCATGCCGGATTCCAGACACCGCTCGCGGTCGTCCTGCATCGCCGCGGCCGTCAGGGCAACGATGGGGATTCGAGGATTGCG
>CAIPEB010000044.1 GCA_903863885.1 uncultured Planctomycetaceae bacterium
ACCTCGACAAACTTGTCTTGCACGGCTTTGTCCGTGAAAAGGCGGTCGTCGGTCCCCATGTAGCCGCCGCTCGTCGCCTTTCCGCCCGGCGGAGAATGCAAATCGACGACGACATATATCCCGTATTTGACGCACAACGGAAGCAGCGAATCCAATCGTTTCAATTCGTTTTCCAGCCACGCGTCGTAGTCATCCAGCCCCGCCGCCTGCCCGACTCGCCCGTGGCGGATGAGTTGGAACCGAATCAGATTCGCGTGCCATTCGTTGCCCAGCGTTCGCAGACTGGGCTCGTCGATCGTCGGGCTCACCATCGTCCCCCGCAACCGCGGCAGGTCGTGGCCGCGATACGCAGGCCCCGATGCGGCGGCGGGCAACGGCGCGGAGCGGGGCTTCGGCGCGGCGATCAGAATGTTGTCGAAGCACACGGTGCCCGTTACTCGCTCCAGCCCGACCACCAGATTCACGGTTGTGGCATCCGCCGGAATCCGCGCGCTGAACGACGCGCGTTTCCAGTCGAAAGTGCCCGTGCCCAGATCGGCCTGAGGCCAGAGTTTCCGGTCCGGCGTTTCGATCGCAAGCATCAACTTGATTCCGTTCCACGGCTGCGGCCTGTCGCTGACATCAGCGGCCTTCACCATAGCCGATGCCCGCAGAAGACGTCCCCGCAACTGCGCCGCCGGCAAGGACAATCGCAGCGATGCGCCGGCATTTTCGCCCCGCGCCTCGCTGCGCACGCAAAGCGACCGTTCGCTCTCGAAGCCGGCCGCATACTCGGGCTTTCCGCTCCACGCGGCAGGTTGAGTTGCGGGCTCAAAATCGGAACGAAAGACAACGTCCGCTTTGCTTCCGGTCTTTGCGGTCGCATCGCCGGAGGCCGCTGCCGCTGAGGATTCCTCAGTCCGCGCCTGCGCGGCAAGCCACACAAACGAAGCAACGACTCCCAGCACCAACGCCGCCGCCATCGCGCGCCGCAATGAAGTCGAAAAACCGCGCCGCATGGATCGAGTCATTTTCATGTCTTTCTGGCCGCAGCCGGCCGCTGGAGAATATGCCGATACGAGATCTATTCCAGACGCACCGTTGCCAGACCCGAATGCCGAATCGGTACGACGGCTTTGCCATCGGCGATCTCAAGCTGTTCTTTCGCGTCGTCCACGAGATTGCACGCAGACGCCTTGGTTACGGCTGCTCCGTTGACTTTCAAATGCGCCACCGTATCTTTGCCCGAGATTTCCCAGAGCCGGGCCACGAGTCCCTTGCCGTCGTCCGGCCTGTGCACACCGACGAGCAGCACATTCGGCTCGTCGATCGAAATCAGACTCGCCTCGTTGGCGGGCAGCGTTCCCGATGGATTGGCTTCGACGGCCACCGCGGAAAGAGGATTCGAGACACCCCAACCAAAGCGGGCCGATTCCACCGAACTCGCCGCAGGGCGACTCGTGATCGAAAACCGGAATCGGAACTTGCCGCCCTGGCCGGCCAGGTAATTGGTGAACCAGTAGTTGTTCATCAGGTAGGCATACACGTGTCCGTTCTGCATGGGCAATGAAGTCTGCCATTTGCCGCGGTTGATATCCTGGAAGCAGACCAGCGGCGCATCAGGCGAGGCCCAGGCAATCGCACCGGCCTTGTCCGCGATCTCGACGAAATGCTGGACGGTGAACCAATCGAGACAGGCGCCGGGCAGCATGTCCGTATTCGAGTTGACCACGCCCGCAGGAATCTCGTAGCGAATCGTCGGTGCCTCGGCGGCAAACGGAAACGCGAAATACACCGCCTCTTTTTCATAAGTCTGCGTTTTTTCCAGTTCGCTCGAGATGTCGATGCGCGGCACGTCATTCCAGACCGTCACGGTGCTCGTAATGGCCGGCGTCATCGGGGCCGACGAGCGAACGGTCATCCTCTCTCCAAGCGTGCCCAGCTTGACCTTGTTCAGCTTCGCGCCTTCGCTTGACTGAACCTTGATCAGTTTCGGATCGGGAAGCGCTTCCTCATTGCCATTGCGCCGACCGCCGCTGACATAGAGGTACTGATTCAGCTTGTACGCGGCCTTGGCATCCACCAGTTCGCGGTTCGATTCCTTGTCGACGATGCTGACGATCGCGCCGGCTGCCGCGTCGAAGGTCACTCGATACCGATTACTTTCGATCGTGCTTCCCTCGGCCGTCTGTGCCTGCGAAATCTGTGGCTTGTCGTCAACAGGCAATGTCCGATAGCCACATGCCGGAACGTCTTTCACGAGCACGTACGTCGCATCTCCAACCTGGCATGCCGGAACCTGCGAGTCGGGAAGGGGGGAGCCGGCCGGCAATTGCAGCACGTCGGTTCGCGGCCAACTCGTCGGATTGAATACCACGATCGATCGGGCAGGGGTCTGAACGCGCGAAGCCAACAGCTTGGAACTGTTCTCGAGCAGACGCCGCGACTGCGATTCCGCGTCGACCGCGAACTGGGCCTTGATCTTCCACTGGTCTTTCGTGAACTCGCTGTCCGGCTGTGTGATCGAACAATGAGCGCCCCAGGTGTGTTCGTCGTAGAGCAGGCAGTTGCGCCAGGCCGATTCGATATCTTCGGATGGATAGACGGCCGACGGGTCGATGCTCTTGGCCAATGCGAAGTACTTCTCTGCGCTGGCGACGGACTCGTGAGCATTGCGGCACAAAGCCGTTTCGCGGGCGGACGAACCGGCGCCGTCCTCCCAATAAGTTCCTCCGCTGCCGCGGATCACCGGCAGCTTGTCGCCCCATTGCTTCTCGATGTACTCGAAGAACTCGGCATTGCGGCAGAGAATCACCTGCGGAAACGCGTACCGTTCGTTCCAGGCTTTGGCCACCTCGGCGAGATTCGCGTTCAACGGGCAGTTGTCACTGACAGCACCGTGCAGGAACACCGCGTCATACGGATAGTCCTTCCGGCTCTCTTGTGCTCGAAGCGACTGCACGATCGCCCCCCGCGCCCGCTCGACGCTCTGATCCAGCCCCCAGCCGGCGGCGTGCGCATAACCCGGCAGCCACATCATCAGGACTCGGCTCCCGTCCGGTCCTTCCCACCAAGCGGGGCAGCGCGAGTAAAGCGATGTGAACGTCGTCGCCCGGACATTGTTGATGCCGCTGGAGAAATAGCGGATACCGGAATTGGCCAGAATCATGGGCAGCGAAGCTTCCTGAGTCGGCACATCGCTGATCATCGCGCTCGGCGACGTTGCCCCAACCTGCCGACCGACGCGACTCGAACAGAGCATCCAGCGGCACGCTTCCTCGGGCGAGCATAGTCCGGTCAGGATGTTGCAATAGAGCCCCTGAACGCCGAGCCGACCCTCCCGAGACAGCGCCAGGAATCTGTCGATCTGCGGCTTGCTGCTCAAACGCAAGAAGTTCTCGGCCTGCCAGGAAACTTCGAGATTCCAGCGGAAATCGGGGTATTTCTCGCACAGTTGCATGGCCAGATCGATGTTCTGGTCGTGCCGTTCCACGCAGCGAGGCTGCACATCCGTGTAGCCGATATCCGTGTGTGCGCTGGGAGCGACGAAGATCCGCCACTTGCGTTGCGGTTCGAGTTTAGCCGTGACGGTCTTGGCATCGTCGCCGGCAGTGGCTGTCGCGGTGACTTGCAGCGGCCCGTCCTGATCGGGAACGCACACGGCTTTCGAGACCGTTCCAAAGGCAAGCAGATTGCGGACGGGGACCTTTACGGTTTCCCCGCCGGCCACCACCGTCAACGACAACTCGGTCACAGCCCCAGTGGCCTGGACGGTCACATCGACCTCGCGGCACAACCGGCCCTCCGAGCGAACGTAGAAGGGCGTCGGTGCCACAGCGACCGATTCGATGGCCGCTTTCGGCAACTCGGCTTCCGGGTCATTCACGAGGCTCACAAAGTCGTACAACACCCACGACCCTTCGACGCAGGCCAGCGTGATCTCGTTGTCGCCCTGGCGGAAGAACGATGCGGGCAGCACAACTTCGATCTGGTGCGGCTTGCCGGCTTCCGGTTTGCTGAGCGAATCATCGCCGGCGCCCGCGGGAAGGATGAACTGACCCTCGCGCTCACCGACTTTAACCATGTATCGCGGGGGAGCGCCGTAGTGCGTGTTGACCATTCCGATACGCAAAACAAAACGTCCGCGAGGGGCTTCCGTCAATTGAAAGCGGATCTGGAACGGGTAGATCTTGCCGCCTGCCCAGGTGTCGATGGGGCCGGGATGTATAAAAGGCCAGTCACGGCCCGCGTCCCCCTTGGCAGCGTCGAACACTACCCCTTTCTGCGCGAACGTGCGAACGAATTGCCCGTAGTCGCCGGCGATTGCCAAATCGCGGTAACTGCGATCAGGCTTGCCGATCTGCACCACCGTCTGCTCACCGGCTGAAGCGACAGAACAGACGCACGCAACGACGAACATCCAACGATACATGATGCAGGCTCCGGGCTTTGTGGATTTCGGGGCAGGATCGAACGGCCGGCAATCCGAGGCAGCGAGGTCATTTTGCCGGAAACCGGCGGCGGATGCAAAAACAAAAAAACGCCGTTCTTCCCTGTCATCATCATCGAGCCGGCTTTGCTTCCGTGACGCGGGCGAACCCATGAGTTACGATAACGCCAGCCTGTGGCACTAACCGTCAGAAGCGCAGAGTCGAGCTACCAACGGGAGCGGGTTGTCAGGCCGGTGCGTCGGCACCGCATTGGGAGACGGCCCTGCCGCCCGGTCGTGGAAGGAGAAGAAGATGCATCGCCCCAATCGCGTGATCGTCGGAGTTATGCGAGTCGGCCTGGCCGGAGTCCTCGCCTGGACGCTGTGCTCGCTGCAAACGGCAGCAGGCGAAGCCGCGAAACAGCCTGCCGCAACCAACCTCGCGCTGGTTGCGGTTTCCTCGACGTCTTACGTATCACCTCACGAGACCATTAAGGCGTTGAACGACGGGTTCGACCCGGACAATTCAGATGACAAACGCAACGGCGCCTACGGGAACTGGCCCCGCAACGGAGTGCAGTGGGTCGAATATCAATGGACCCAGCCGATCACTGCCGACGGCGTCTCCGTCTACTGGTTCGACGACAACCGTGGAGTGCGTCTTCCGAAAGCCTGCCGTCTGCAGTACTGGGACGGCAACGCTTTCGCTGCGGTCCCCGGCTCCGAGGGACTCGGCCTGAAGGCAAACTGCTACAACCCGGTCAGATTCAAAGCGGTGACGACCACGAAGCTCCGGATGGAGCTTGAGTCGAACGGAACATTCTCGACGGGCCTCCTCGAATGGAAGGTTTTTGACTCGGGAGCTTCGCCGAACTTTCCGCCGAGCGTCGAGGCCGGAGTCGATCGGGCAGTGGTTCGTTCGGGAGCAACCTATCTGTCGGGATTCGTGCGGGACGACGGCAAGCCGAATTCCCATCCGGGTTCGCGATGGAGCAAGGAGTCCGGTCCCGGAGATGTGGTGTTCAGTGATGCGGAGTCGCTGCAGGCAACTGCCACGTTTTCGGCAGAGGGCACCTATATCTTGAAACTCGTCGCGGACGACGGAGACTCCCAGGCCTCGGACCAATTGACGGTAACCGTGGTCGCACCGCCTCCCGCGAAGCATCTAGCTCCGGTCTGGACAACGCCGTACTCGGTCTCAAGTCCACTGTGGCGCAGCCGGCTCAAGCAGGTGATCGTCAATTGGATACCACATTGCATCCGCAAGATCGAGGATCCGGCAATACGCGAAGGCGGTCTGGACAACTTCGTCGAGGCGGGGAACAAGCTGGCCGGACGCCCGTTCAAGCCGCACGTGGGGGCTCCGTTTGCCAACGCGTGGGTCTACAACACGCTCGAATCGATGTGCATCGCGCTCCTGTTGGATCCCCAGGGCGACAAGGAAATCACCGCATCGCAGGCGGACATACGGCGGTCGATCGACGATTGGATCCCGAAGATTCTCAGTGCCCAGGAACCCGACGGATATCTGCACACTCAATACACGATACACGGGCATCCGCGCTGGACGAACCGCGGCGATCATGAAGGCTATCAGGCCGGGTACTTCATCGAAGCCGCGATCGCGCACCACACTCTTACCGACGGCAAAGACCGACGCATGCTCGATGCCGCCTGCCGGCTGGCGGACTGCTGGTGCAGGAACATCGGTCCCGCGCCGAAGCGGACCTGGTACGACGGACACCAGGAACTTGAACTCGCGCTCGTGCGTCTTGCCCGCTATCTGGACTCGCGCCGCGAGTCGGGCAACGCGGATCAGTATCGGGATCTTGCGAAGTTCCTCCTGGATTCGCGCAGCGGCGGGGAAGAATACGACCAGAGCCACGTATCCGTAACGCGCCAGTACGAGGCCGTGGGGCACGCGGTCCGTGCCGTGTACAGCTATACGGGCATGGCCGACGTGGCGATGGAGACGGGGAACGTCGATTATCAAAGCGCCGTAGCCTCGCTCTGGCAGAGCATTGTCGACCGCAAGTACTACGTCACGGGGGGTGTGGGCAGCGGCGAAACATCCGAGGGCTTTGGCAAGGAATACTCGCTGCCGGTCAACGCCTATTGCGAGTCCTGCGCAGGATGCGGCGAACTCTTCTTCCAACACCGTATGCAGCTTGCCTATCACGACTCGCGGTATGCGGATCTCTATGAGGACACCTTGTACAACGCGATTCTCGGCAGTCTGGATTTCGAGGCAAAACATTTCACTTACACAAACTCGCTCGACTCCGGCGAGCGGCGTTATGAGTGGCACGTCTGCCCCTGCTGCGTGGGCAACATTCCGCGGACGCTGATCCAGCTGCCGACGTGGATGTACGCGACCAGCCCCGACAGCCTTTACGTCAACCTGTTTGTTGGCAGTACGGTGGCGGTAGGCCAGGTCGCG
>CAIPEB010000045.1 GCA_903863885.1 uncultured Planctomycetaceae bacterium
CGAGAACAGAATCTGCATGATTGTCTGACCCTCAAAACCGTTCGGCGACCCCCACCAGGACGCGGTTACCTTCAGTATTCTCGAACCGTATTCTCGAATCCGTATCGACAGACGGATGTCACTTTGCGGCTGCGGCCTCGATAATCTTCAGGAAGCTCTCCACTTCCAGCGAAGCTCCACCAACCAGGGCACCGTCAATGTTCGGCTGCTGGAACATCTCGGCGGCGTTGTCGGCCTTGACGCTCCCCCCGTACTGGATCCGCACGCTCGACGCAACCTGAGCATTGTAACGTGATTCGATCAATTTGCGAAGATCGGCATGTACCTCTTCCGCCTGCCTCGGCTCAGCTTTGACGCCCGTGCCAATCGCCCACACCGGTTCGTAAGCGATTACGACCTGCGACATCTGTTCGGCGGTCAAGCCGGCCAAAGATCCATCGAACTGTGTCTGCACGACTTTGGCGGTCTGGCCGGCCTTTCGCTGATCCAGCGTCTCGCCGACGCAAACGATGGGCAGCAACCCTAACTTCAAGGCAGCAAGCACCTTACGATTGACAAACTCATCCGTATCACCGAAGAACTGCCGTCGCTCGCTGTGCCCGAGAATCACGTACTTGCAGCCTACGTCGAGCAGCATTTCGCCGTTGACTTCACCCGTGAACGCACCAAACGTCGTGTGATACATGTTCTGGCCGCCAAGCGCGACCGACGACCCCTTGATCGCCTGTCCCACCGCGTCCAAGTAGATGCTGGGCGGGCAAACGGCCACATCCACGCGATCAGGCGTGGCAAACTTCGACGCAACGCCCTTTGCCAGAGCGACTGCGTCATTGCGGGTCTTGTACATCTTCCAGTTGCCAGCAACAAATGGACGCCTCACCACACTTTACTCCTTACAGTAAGCCCACACGCGGCATGTCGATGAACAGTCAGACGAGAGTGTATCACACGCCCACTCTGAGCGTCGAGGCGGGGGGGAACGGATGCCGGATGCCGGTAGTCGGCAGGCTGGGCTCCAGACTCCGGACTCCTGCCGTCCTCATCCCCGCTTTCGCCATGCGGGCGGCACCAGGATCATCGTGCCGAGCACGAGCGCGCCGAAGCAGCAATAAACGCAGGTGAATACCCAGGGCGGTGCGTCAAAGAAGATCGTGTCGTGGATGCAGCGGCCGATAAAAGTGCCCTCGTTCACTGCCTGGCCGGCGGCCCGACGCATCGAGCCCTCCCAGACCGTCAGCGGACAGGGCATTCCAAATACCGCCTCGAGCACGACAATCCCGATCATCGCCAGATGGATTCCGCGCAGCCAGATATTGCGGATCCACTGCCAGCCGAACACGGCCCCGGCAAGTATAGCCACAAAGCCGAAAACGACGATGGACACCCACAGGGCGTGAACAGCTACGATCAGATCGGCAATCAGTGAATAGAGTGACATGGCATATTCTCTGACCCCGTTCCGACCGGGGATATTCCAGGCTCGTGGCCAGAAGTCGGCTTGACCGGCAGAGACAGCCGGGCTCCGCCGTCAGTCAATAGCCGAGATCCTCCAATTCGCGTTCGTCCATGCCGTGATAGTGCCCCAGTTCGTGGAGAATCGTAATACGGATTTCCTGGCGGAGCCTGTCGGCATTCACTTGTCCGTCGGCGTCCCTTGCCGCGGCCAGAAGCCCCATCCGGAACAGGTGAATCACGTCAGACGGAGTGCCCGACTGCTCGACGCTGCGCCGAATCAGCGGCACTCCGGTGTAGAGGCCACACAGCGTGTCCTTTCTTCGAAGTCGCAGCTTCCGCCGCAATTCCCGCGAGGGATGATCCTCGACGATCAGCGGCACCACGTGCAGCAGTTCGTGAATCCGCGCCGGCAAGCCGGGCAGCACGACTTCCAGTTGGCGGTCGAAGAACTCGCGATCGGAAGCGTCCATGAAGTCTGGAGTCTGGAGTCTGGAGTCTGGAGTCTGGAGTCTGGAGCTTCGTAGCGACGGCATGAAGGTAGCCGTGGGTTTCAACCAACGGTTGAGTGTCCGCTCCATCCGGCATCCGGCATCCGCCATCCGGCACTATCGCTCGAACGTGACCGATCTCGACACGCGCCGCAATTGGTCAAGTTGCGTACTGCGCACTCCTCCGTCCAGCGGATTCCCGTTGAGCGAAATCTGCCAGAAGGCAGCGAAACGCCGCGGTCCCGCCTGATCCGCGCTGCCCATCTCGATAAGCGACTGCAGGTTCGTGATTTGATTTCCGTCGAGAAACAGATATTTCCACCCGGCCAGCTTCCTCAACGGCGTCAGATCTGCGACCCGATTCGCGCGAACGTCCAGCGTTTCAAGTCGAACGAGTTGCGACAGCGGCTCCAGACTGCTGATCTCGTTGCGATCGATGTAAAGCGAGCGCAGGTCCGCGAGGCCCTTGAGCGATTCGATATCCCGCACGCCATTGCCCGACAGGTATAAGGACCTCAGCCCGCTAAGTTGAGCCAACGGAGCGAGTTCCTGAATCCGGTTGCCTGACAACTGCAGGTACTGGAGGTTTGTGAGGCCGGCGAGCGGTGCGGCGTCGGTCACACGGTTCTTGGCCAGATTCAGTGACTGCAGATTGCTGAGCTGGCGAATTGGAGTGAGATCGGTGATCTCGTTGCCTTCCAAGTCGAGCAGCGCCAAGCGGCGGCACTTC
This sequence comes from uncultured Planctomycetaceae bacterium, assembly GCA_903863885.1. GTDB lineage: Bacteria > Planctomycetota > Planctomycetia > Pirellulales > Pirellulaceae > CAIPEB01. The sequence goes on from CAIPEB010000045.1 coordinate 2,674, forward strand.
TCCAGGCCGGACAGATCGCGGATGCCACGGCTCTTGCCGGCGATCGTCGTAATGTTGACCAGATCGCTTTCCAGCAGCGGCTTTTGATTGTCCCGCTTATCAAAAACGTATTTTCGGACAGCTGTATCCAGATTCCGGTCGCGGAAGATCTCCTGGGCCGGTGACAACTCGGCGAGACACATCAGCAGTACAACCGGGACTGCCAAGCAACCCACAAAACGCGTCATGGTCGTTCACCTCGCGGTTTGACGAGCTCAACGGACGTATTCAGCCGGCCTGTGTCAGCCGGGCTGCCAGGATCCCCCGGCAGTTTCTGGCACCACAGCATCGATGCGACGCCGGTAGCGTAACCCGCCTGGGGACTTGCATCCAGCCCGAAATCAGCCGCAGTTTCGGCGGATCGCAGCCCGAAAGGGACTTGAGATGCTGGCATGCCGGCAATTCCTGAACTACCATGCTTTGCAATCACACGATGTGCGGGGAAACGTCCGGCTTGGACTGTGTTCTTACGGACAGGAAACGCGGTGCCAACGGACGCCCGCCGCGCTGCGGATCACGTACTTTGTCCAAATACTCATCTTGCTGTCCGACCCATGCCGCGCATTCTCATTACCGCATTCGAACCGTACGAACGCTGGGCGAAGAATGCCAGTTGGCTGACGCTCATCGAGTTCACGAAGACTCTCGACACGCGCATCCCGATCACGACGCGTCTTTACCCCGTGGACTTTGTGCGGGTCCGCCAGCGTCTGGAAATCGACCTCGCGGGAAACTACGACTACGCAATTCACCTCGGCCAGGCGCCCGGGACTGCGGCAATTCAATTGGAAGCGATCGGCTTGAACGTCGGCCCGTCGGACGAAGATGCAAACGGCTTCCTGCGGCCGCTGGAGGAGCAGGGACCGCTCGCTTACGGCACGTCCCTGCCGCTTGGACAGTGGCGGGGCGTGTTACAGGAGGCGGGCATTCCGGCGATCCTGTCGTATCATGCGGGAACTTATCTGTGCAACGCGACGTTGTACCTGTCTCGTTATCTGTCTCAGCAGCGCGGCTTGCCAACGCAGGCCATGTTCATGCACGTTCCGCTCGATCCCTCCCAAACGGCCGGCGACAGCGAACCGTCGCCGAGCCTGCCCGCAGACATCAGTGCGAGGGCGCTCGGATTGATCGTGGAACAGATGGTCAAACAGTCGCAGCTTCGCGATCTAGAACTTGCTTGACCGACGCACGGGCGACCCGGGACTTCAGGCAGGTATGCCGGAAGCTCTCGGGATGGCAGACCGATTCGAGACGGAAGACCTCTTTATCTCCGTTGAGAAAAACCAGGTCGCCAGCCTGATACCAGACCTGGCTTCGGCCCTGCTCGACGCGAATCGAGTCGAAATCATCGAGCGAAATCGAACTGCGGACTCGGCCAAACCGCATTTCCATCACGCGGCGGTCGGTCAGTCGATAACAAAGCCCCGTGCCGGCCCGCCAGAAATACAGCAACAACCCGGCTGGAATCGCCGCCAGAGCGATCAGATTGCCCAGGGTGAATATATAAAAGCCGATCTGAATCGCGAACAGTTGACCGAGGAGTTTGCCCAGCGTGTAGCGAGCCACCGATGGCCAAACGACCATGACAGTCACTTCCTTGGGCTCGACAGCTACGGCGCCTGCTGGGGCTTGTTGCATCGCGTGAATTCCACTGAGCAGCATGTCCAAAGCGGGGAGCTCCGCAGACCCCGCAGTTGCCTGCGTCCGTCCATGCGACCTTGCACCGGCTTTCGGATTGACCGACAGCCTGAGCACCGGTCGCTTCAGCGATCGCTCCCGCTGATCGCACGATCCAGGATGACCGCACAGCGCGGCCATCACGATGTGCAAAAATCTAACAAACGTTGCCTCCGGGAACCAGATCCCGCATCGCGTCGGCTTGGCGCAGGGGACGAACCACCGTATCGTCGAGTGATGCACTGTCGAGCAGCAGGTCGGCGGACTCTGGGACCACGAGTCAACAACCGGTTATTCGACAGATCCCTTGATCCAGCTGTTTCAACGCCCCGATCCGCGCCCCCTGCCGCCCGCTGCTGTGTGAAAAATGCCTGATGCCCCATTTACCGGCCCGAGCAACGGCCCCCCCGGCGGCGGCAACAACGCGCGCAATGCGGGCCCCTGGGGCACTGAACCCCTTGAAGCGTATCCCACCGAGGATGCAAGCGATGCTTCCCGGACCGATTCCCGGGAAGATGCGGGCAAGCCGCAAGCAACATCGTCCCGGGACGTTCGAGGCGATGTCGAGGTCTTCAGCGCCGAACTGGTCGAGGAACTGCCCCCGCCCTTGCCGCATCGGCCATACCGCACGCGTCCCCGCCGTCGCGCGCTTCCGATTTTCCTGTTCCTGGCCACTTGTGCCTCGACATTTCTCGCCGGTGCGTGCGTGTGGGTGCCTACTGCCTACGTGCAGATGAGCATTCAAACCGGAAGCCTGATGCCGCTGCGCCGCGTGCTGATTACCCATTGGCAGGACGGCCTGATCTACATGTGCTGCGTGCTGGCGATTCTCTTGACCCATGAAATGGGCCATTTCCTGGCGACCGTGCGTTACGGAGTCCCCTCGAGTTTCCCGTACTTTCTGCCGCTTCCCGTTATTTCCGTGACCGGCACGATGGGGGCGGTAATCGGCATGGAGGGCTTTCGGGCAAACCGCCGCGAGATCTTCGACATCGGATTGGCGGGCCCGCTGGCCGGATTGGCTGTGGCCATTCCCATCCTGTGGATCGGAGTTGCAAAACTCGATTTCTCCCGGCCCGGCTTCGGCATCTATCAACTCGGCGATCCGCTTCTGGTGCGTTTCCTGATGGACTACATCCAGCCCGCGGGCTACGCGGCCGGGCGAGGCGTCATGCAGGGGCAACTGAACCCGTACTTCATGGCCGGATGGGTCGGACTGCTCGTCACCGGATTGAACATGATGCCGGTCAGCCAGCTCGACGGCGGCCATGTGATCTACACGCTGCTCGGCAAACGAGCCCACTGGGTCGCGCGGGGCTGCCTGCTGCTGGCCATCGCCTACAGCATCTACTCGATGCAGGTCGCTTATGCCCTGATGATCGTGCTGATCATGCTCGTAGGAACCGACCACCCGCCGACGCGGGACGACAGCGTACCGCTGGGCTGGTTCCGGTCAACCATCGGAGTGATCTGCGCCATCGCGATTCCGGTGCTGTGCTTCGCCCCGCGTTTGATGGTCATCTATCCGTAGTCTGGAGTCCGTAGTCTGGAGTCCGTAGTCTGGAGTCTGGAGTCCGTAGTCTGGAGTCCGTAGTCTGGAGTCTGGAGTCTGGAGTCTGGAGTCTGGAGTCTGGAGTCTGGAGTCTGGAGTCTGGAAGCCGAAAATCTCCATTCGAC
>CAIPEB010000046.1 GCA_903863885.1 uncultured Planctomycetaceae bacterium
CACATGGACTTACTCTACTGACGATAGCAGTATATATGTTAATCTATATATAGACAGTTCCGTCCGCGTCGGGCAGATCGCCGGCACCGATGTGAAAGTCCGGCAAACCACCGAATATCCCTGGAAGGGAGCGGTGTCCATCGTCCTCGAGCCCGCGAAAGAACAGCGGTTCACGGTGCGGCTGCGCGTGCCGAACCGGAGCGTCAGCGCGCTGTACGAATGCGACCCGGCGGCCACGGGACTGGTCTCGCTGGCCGTGAACGGACAGGCCGTCGAACCGACACTCGAGAACGGGTACGCGGTGATCGATCGGAACTGGAAGCCAGGGGACCGCATCGACTTGACTCTGCCTTTGTCGGTTCAGCGGATTACTCCCAGCCCTCGGATCGCAGCCACAGCCGGACGTGTCGCACTGCGATACGGACCGCTGATCTATAACGTCGAGGCCGTCGATCAGTCGCTCGACGGGACACTCGGACGGAACACGGAACTGAAGGCCGAGTGGGACGAGACCCTGCTCGGCGGTCTGATGACCATCCGCGGCACATGGAAGGACGGGAGCCCCTTGAAAGCCATCCCGAATTATGCTCGGCTCAACCGGGGCGGGCGTTCCCTGGTATGGCTGAAAGCCGAATGAACGTGCGGCTGAGGGCCGGATAAACGCCATGAGGAGGCAAGCGACCGCTTCAAGTTCAGCACCCATTGAATTGAATAGGAGAGCAGATATGCCAGACAAAGCGTCACGCCGTTCGTTTCTGCAATCCATGGGCATCGGCGCCGCCGCGATCGGGCTCGCCGGAAAGGCCCTGGCCGAGGAGAAGCCGATCCAGGGATTCGAAGCCGCTCCGAAGGATCCGAACGCGTCGCAGGGCTGGAAGCCCGTATCCGATCGCAAACTGCGAGTCGGCATTGTGGGCTACGGCGTCTGCAAATTCGGCGCGGCGTTCGGCTTCCAGGATCATCCGAACGTGGAAATCGTCGCCGTCAGCGACCTGTTCCCCGACCGCTGCGCTGAACTGGCGCAAGTCTGCCGCTGCGCCAAGACCTATCCGTCGCTGGAAGAACTGGTCAAGGACGACCGGATCGAAGCCGTGTTCGCGGCAACGGACGCGCCGAGTCACGCGAAACACGTGGCGATGATCCTCAAGCACGGCAAGCACGCGGCATCCGCCGTGCCCGCAGTCTACGGTTCGCTCGAGGACGCCGACATGCTGTTCGAGGCGGTCAAGACGTCGGGATTGAAGTACATGATGTTCGAGACGTCGTATTTCCACGATTCCAACCATGCGATGCGGGAACTCTATCGCGCGGGCGCCTTCGGCAAGCTCGTCTATTCCGAAGGAGAGTATTTCCACTACATGCCGGATCCGATCCCGTCGTACCAGGACTGGCGAGTGGGGTTGCCGCCGCAATGGTACCCGACACACTCCAATGCGTTTTACGTGGGTGTAACGGGTCAGAGCTTTACGGAAGTCTCGTGCCTCGGCATGCCCAGCATCACGTCTTGGCTGCAACCGCAGAACAACCGTTACAAGAATCCGTTCGGCACCGAGATCGCCAATCTGCGAACCAGCGAAGGCGGGATGGCGCGCATGGCGGTCAGTTGGGATACGCCGGGATTCGGCGGCGAAATGGGACGAATCCGCGGCCAGAAGGGAACGTACTACGAGAAATTCGAGGGACTGGCCGAGGTGCCTGCGGTCAAGAAACCTCCGCTTCCGCCGCACGTGGACGCCGGCGGTCACGGCGGTTCGCACGGTTATCTGATGGACGAATTCGTCACTGCGGTTCTCACCGACCGGAAACCGCTGGTGGACATCGCTCAGGCCCTGAACATGACAGTGGCCGGCATAGTATCGCACCAGTCGGCAATGAAGGGCGGCGAAACGCTGAAGATCCCTCAGTACAAGCTCTGACGCTTCGGCTCCCGACTTCCGGCTCCGGAGTATCGTCTTCGGGCCGAACTCGATCCGGACTCACTCGTCGTTGGCGTCATCGGATGCCGGCCCCGGCGGCTGGCATTCGAGCGCCGCGGCGGCGTCCGCCCGCGTCGCAACGATGGTCCACAGCGAGTCCAGCTTCGTGGCTCTCAGGATGGCGCGGACCTTGTCCGTCACATTGCAGAACACGACCTTCCCGCCGCGGTTCTGCACGCGCTTCCACAGAGTTACAAAGAACCCCAGCGCCGTTGACCTCAGGAAGTCGATTTCGTGGCAATCGACGATGATGCGCAGCATCTGGCCGCGGCGCACGCGCTCGAGCAGCACCTCGGCATCCATGGGAGGCTGATCGAACTCGATCTCCTCCACACACCGCCGCAGGTTCAGAATCGTGACGCGTCCGTCGCGTTCAATCTCGAAGATCTTTCCCACGTCCATCGTCAACTGCCCGGGCCAGGTGTCGACGCGAATCGAACGGTCCGTTGCATCGCGTCATCACGGCAATTATGGCGGCTCGGCGCAAGACAATGACGCCGGAAACGGCCGCTGAGACGGCAACAAGCCTACCGATCTCGGGCCGCGCGGACAACTGCCCCTGCCGGGAATTGTGCCGCTTTCGGAAATTGCGAAAGGTCAGGAGCCCCGCCGGATCGCACTTCGCGGCCCCCTCGACCAATCGCGAGACGCCAACGCGGGCCGACCCTCCTCGCGGGCGGAAGCCCTGGATCGGCGGCACTTCGCAGCGGAACGCAAGAGAACTACGCGTCCTCACCGCTGCGGCGGAATCAACCGCGCCCATTCGGGGCAGGCTCGCCGCAACTGGCCAACGGAGACTCGGCGGTCTTCTTGATGACGATCCGATGGTCGGCGCGGGCGCCGCGATAGTACGCAAACGTCCGTGAGTAGGGGGTGTCTTCCGGCCGATGGAGGAAACGGCCGTCCAGCCCCCACTTGCTCTCCTCGAGCACCGTCCCGTCTTCCAGCACGGACCGTACCAGACCCGTGTGCACGATCGTGCCGTCCGTGCTGCGGTAAATAACCAGATCATTGGGCTGCGGTTTGTCGGTTACGGCATACCCGTTGTCCTGCAGGATTTGCTCCACCTGATGACCGCGCAGCAGGTATTCTCCGCCGGTGAAAACCCAGCCGTGGCAGTTGTAGCGGTAGTCGGGTGCAGCCCGCTGAATGATCTTGTCGTGCAGACTCACAAGCCGCTGGCTCGACAACGCCGAAAAATACTCAAACGCGTCGTCGTCCACGTCCCAGCGGAACAACTGAATCGTTCGGCCGGCATCCGTCAACGCCGATGCCTCCGTGGCCGAACGCATTTCTCCGGGCGTCTCTTGAGCCAAGCCGAGATCCGAGACCATGAACGCCTCTCGGTAGAAGCGATGCCCGGACCACCCGGCCGCCGCGACATACGCAACGAGCATTACGATCTGGCCGAACTGTCTTGAAAGCCGCCCACCCGGCGATCGGGAGAAGAACGAGCAGATTCGCGACAAGAGAAACACCGCCGCGACGCTGGCGGTCACGGTCACAAAGTGTCCCGTATGCCCCAGGCTGCCGGCAATCGAGTCGATCGCGTCAACGGCGAGAAGCGTGCCAATCGTCGGCATCACCGCGCGGCCGACGGGATTCAGCCAGCACGACCAATTCGGACGGCGCAGCAACACCTGAAGGGCGACTGCCGCGCTCATGGCAAGAGCGGCGGCGAACACGCCCACGAGCGACCACAACGGAAATGTGAGACCGGAAAACAATGGCGGGGACATTTCACGAAGCTCTAGCGAGTTTCCCTGCGGCTGGCCAGTGCAACACACTCATCCTGAGTGAAGGTCCGTCATCAGGTGCAATTCAGTCGGCCGTGACCAACACAAACCGACCCAACCTGCCAGCGGCAGGGAGAACTGCCCCGATGGCGCGACCACGTCTGGCCACCTATTACTTTTGAACCACCCCCGCGTGAAAAAGTTTCGCATGCGTTGATAAGTTAATCCGCCTGGTCGTCCTCCCATTCCTGGGCCACGCGGATCAGTTCCGACACCAGCGTCTCGCCCGACTCGACCCAGCGGCGCACCTCGACAATCCGCTCATCGCCCGTTTCCTCCATCTCCTCCAGCAAGCCGCCGAGGATGGATACGCCACCCAACAGAAGGTGCAGAGACTGATAAATAGGGCGTTCAAATGAAGAATACAGCTCGATTTCCGGCTGTTCGAGATTCGCTTCTCCGCGGCCGTCGCGCGACAGTGCCACGCTGTAATCGATGCCGCGTTTTTCCAGTTCTTCAAGAAACTGCTCAACAGTTACCAGTGAAAGATCCATGATGGTCAAGCTCCGATTGGTCGCATCCTCGCAGGACAAACGGAAAACACTTGCGGACGATTCCGCAACGTCAGCCACGGGACCTCAACAAGTCCGTCCGCATTTCAGATCAAAGGAAATTGTTTCATGATACTAAAGCGGACTTGAAGTATCGGTTGGCGACTGGATGCCAGCACGCTTCTTTCAACGCGCGCCAAGCTGCCTCTTCGACCGCTGCGTCGTACAATAAATCGGACCGCTGAAGATATTCAACGGGGGCTTCGGAGTCGAGGCGGAAAACGACGGTGAATTATGAAAACGCTGCGACTTCGATTCCAGGTTCTCACTGCCGTGAACAATCATGTTGAATGACCCCTTGTGGCTTGGGCATCGCGCGTGGAGCGGGCCCGAGCCGCTGAGCGTGCCAGTCTTCTTTCTTTACACGCCGGCGGAGGAATCCGACGACGTGCCGCTGCAACTTGCGCCGGACCGGCCACAACCTGACGCCGACGCATGTGGAATCGAACCGGATGAGGTCCGGTCGATACGCGTTCAACTCCGATCGGCCTGTGCGGACAACAGCACACCCGAAAGCCGGACTTCTGCATTGCGGGCTGTCATGCGTTTCGTTGACGAGCACCATGCAACTTGGCTTGGGCGATGCGCCGCGCGCACGGATCTTGAGGCGCTCCGCTGTCGCTCGTCGGCCGCGGACGATGCATGGAGAACCGCAAGTGCAGCGGTGCGACTGGCGGGCCAGGTCTACTGCAATGCCCCCGACCGCATCCTCGCCCGATTTCTCGATTCCGTGCAAGCGCATGCGATGGACGAGGCTCCGGGCAGCCCCGCGTTCTCGGCCCTATTCGATCGAGCCTTGCACGGTGCCCGTCTCGAAATGATCGCCGGGACCGCCGTGTCGCGCCGCGTGGATGGCACGAACACGCCGGGCGAACAGAGTGAAGCCGAGCGATATTACTCGCTGCAGGACAAAGATGCGAAGGACAGGAATGCAGCATCGGCTGCCCGCGGCGTGTTGCGTGGACTCGAGCGATTCGGCCCGGTCCGAAGTGAAGGGACAGCACTGCTCGAGGAAACGGCCGAAGCCCTCATCGACTGGACGCGATGCGAGTTTCGATTCGCCGCGAGGTTCGCCTCGCCCATGCTGACAGAACTCGACGACCTGCGAACCAGAGCCGCATCTTTGGCGAGTCTGGAGTCCGATGTGAATCGACTGATGACGGAAGCTGCGTTTCTGGCAGCGAAGCTCGTCAACGGTCAAACGCCGCACGATCTCAGCGAGTCCGAGAGACGGCTTTGTTCCAGGTTGATTGACCGGAGCATTCGCCACGTGCACGCGGCGATCGACGAAGAGGTCGTTCGCCGGGCTGAACGGCAGCGGTCGCTGCTCGACGAGTTGTCGCTGCTGCAGAAACAATTCGCGCGATCGAGCTCGCACCCCTCCGTGCTTTTCGCGCGCGACGAGGACGAGCGGCAGGCGGCTGCATTTTTCCTGGCGGCAGCGAGACTGGAAGAGGCCGAAACCGCGTGAGTCGGAACGAGGCGACGGACGGCCCATATCAGAATTGCAGGCACCGCAAGCTGCGCAGCCCCCGCAAATACAGCCGGTTGCCGACCAGCGACGGGTGGGAGTAGATCTCCTCACCCTCTTCATCGGAATACGCCGAACGGCGGCCGATCAGCCTGGGCTCTTCGCCCCCGATGTCGAACAATAGCAACTCACCGCTGAACGATGTCACGAGCAGGCGGCGTCCTTGAGCGTCCGCCAGCAGACAGACGTGTTCGGAAAACGCATCGTCCGCCATCGCCCAGCATTTGCGCAGGCCTTGCTCAACGTCCAGTTGGAATAGCGATCCTTTGCTGGTGCAATAGACTTTGCCCGCCACAAAAACCGGTGTGACCGTATCGTTCGCGACGTCCGGGTTCACGGCCGCCGGGTCCTGCCGCAAAACTCCGTGTTCGTCGAACTCATAAATCCGCGTACCGTTCGACTCGCTGATCACCAGAATACGCTGGTCATCGATCGCGACGGGCGTAGGAACGTTGTAGTCGCCTTCGACGGGCGGAAGAACTGACCAGATCCGCTGGCCTGTCGTGAGATCCCAGCCGCCGAGCGAACAACTGTCATACCCGATGACCTGTTGCCGTCCGCCCCAACGTCCCGTGATGCACGAAGCATATCCCGTACTGCGTCCCGCGCCTTTCCATTGCACGGCCAGTGATCCCGGATCGAGCGCCAGCAGCGTGTGCGATGCGCTGCAGACGTTGCAGATCAGACGAGGTTTTCCATCGGCGTCGTTGGTGAGCAGCGGTGTGGAAGACAGGCCCCATTTGACCAGTTGGAAATCCTCGACGAGCAGTTCTGTGCTTTTGCCCGTGATACAGGCCGTGGGGGGAAATACATCGGACGTCGGCAACGGCCAGCGGTACAACGCCCCCATGGCGTCCAGCAAATAGACGGTGCCGTCATGCACGAGCGGCGTCGTGCGGACCGAGTTGCCGTAGTCCAGGTTCTTTGCATTGAGGTGCCCCGTGGGTTCGACCAACTCTCCGGAAAATCGCAGCTTCCCCGTGTGTATGTCCAGGAGTTTCAGGTAATCGCGGCGAGCATCCTCCACGCGGTCAGTGACCAC
>CAIPEB010000047.1 GCA_903863885.1 uncultured Planctomycetaceae bacterium
GGTGCATTTCTCCAATTCGCCAGCTGTATCCGATCGAGTTTGCGAACTGTTCCAGTTCGTAGCAGGCGGGCGTCTTGACGTTGCTCCCCTGCATCGCCGATTCTTCCCGCGAGAACCCAGCCAGTTCCAAGACGCGACGGCGGACGGCTCCGATGAAGTACGCCCTCCGCTGTTCGGTTGGCTTGCGGCACGTCGTTTCCAGGATTCTGGCCAGGTCATCCTCGGAGAATGCCAGCTGACCGAGGGGACGATCGTTGCCTTCAGTGCCCCGGAGATACCACGTGAACTTGCGTCCTTCGGTCATGGCGGCCACCATGAACACGAACCACGGGTAGAGCTTGCCGACATTCAGCGATCTCAAAATCCGCTTTTCCAACGCGTTGATTCGGTGCGCAACGTCGGATTGATCTTCGATCTTCTGCAGCTCGGCTTTCCCAAGATCTTGTGCGCGCTGCCGTATAGAAGATCTTCTAAGATCTTTTCGCAAGCCCTGTGCCAAACCGGATTCCTCTTCAGCCAGAGCCAGCAGAAAATCCAAGGTTGCGGTTTGATGCTTCTCAGTGCAGCAAATTTGCGATTCCTTGGACGCTGGCGAACGGGCGGACTTGTCACCAACTCCGCCGGTTTGCTCCTCTTCGCACGCTGGCGAACGGGCGCACTTGTCACCAACTCCGCCGGTTTGCTCCCCTTCGCACGCTGGTGAACGGGCGGACTTGTCACCAACTCCGCCGGTTTGGAAACCTGCCTGGACGATCAACCCGTCTGCTTTCCGTAGCCAAGGTTCCCCCACCAAGTCACAGATGTCTGTTGTTCGCCGTGGATCAGAGCGTCGAATCTCGGACAGTTCGCCGTAGGCGTCGGGGAGGAAGCTGTGTTTCAGGAATTGGACAGACCAGCGTGCCCGCGCTTCCCTCAGACAGCTTGCCCAGCCGGTGTCCTGCCATTCGGTCAAGATCTCTCCGAGGCGTCGATCGTCCCGGTTGAAGATCCGGCGGAAGTCGCGGGAAGAAATGCGACTTAGCCCCCGCTCCCAATCCCCCGTTATCCGAAGGTACCACGCAGTGAGTTTGCTGCTTGGGGAGAGTTCGTTGCAGCTCAACAGCAAGTTGGGCGTCATCAGTCGAAGCACAACGCGCAAGTTGCCGGAAAACGATGGGGGGGCATGTGGATCAAACAGCCATCGTTGCGAAGGGGCCGCCGGAAAGATCTGATCGGTGAATCTGTAGCGGAGGATGTGGTCAAAGCCAGGCGCAAACGGTTCCACGCTTTCGAGCCAGCGCAGTTGCTGTGCTTTCCCGCGCCAATGTTCGGTCGGTTTTTCTCGCCAGCCATAGGCTTGCATCGCGCCCGCAATCGTGGGCCACGAAAACGGACCAGCACAGCAACCGTTGCAGTTCCACGCTTCGCACGTGAACAACTCAACTTCCGGCCTTTCGCCAGACATGAGGATTCCACGTGGCAGGATGATCTCGACCAACTTCGAGTCGGCTTGCCATGTTGTGTACTGACTCTGCAGCGTCGATGCGGTCACATGCGGTCCCCCTTCGCCACCACAAAGACCTTCGAAGCCACGCCGGACGGGGAAGGACGGCGGCGGCCGGAATCCTTCACCTTCCCTTCGCTCGCCAGCGTGCTGGTAATGGGCGTTGTCGATGCCAGCAGCCAGCCAGTAGCGGCGGCCAGTTCGTGGTTCGTCAAACCGCGGTCGCCGGCGGCTTCGATCAAACGCAGGGCCAGGTCCTTGCGGGACGGGACCTTGGCGGCCACGGCTTGGGCGCCGGCTTGGGAAGTGTCGACGCCGTGATGGGCCGGCGGTGGCTTGTCCGGCTTGCGTGTCCCGAATCCTCGGACGGGGAACAAGAGGAATTGCCCCGATGCGTCTTTCTGGATAAGCTCCACTTCGCGGCTCCTTGTGCGGCCGGGGGTGTCCTAGCTCGCCAGCGTTCGGCCCCCCGGTCGCTGTTTTGTTTGTGGGCGAACGGTCCCAGTCAGGCCGTTTGCGAAGTCAATGCGTCGTGCTTCGGGCTGTGGCTCGATTGCGCAGCCTGCTTGGTCAACTCGGATTCAACGGCGCTAGATGAGAAGAGGTAGCGGTTGCCAGCGCGCAAGTGCGGAAGTTCCCCCGCTTCCGCCTTCTTTTTCAGCCAACGTTGGGTAACGCCAAGACGCCGGGCCATCCGTCCCAAGGAAAGCAGTTCGTTCATCGTCAAGTCTCCAGGGCCAAGCTGTCGAACCGATCAGCAACGCGATGGAAGATACTTGACGGACTGTAACGCAAGCGCCAATAGAAGTGTAAATTCTGCGGCGGGGCGGGATTATTTCGGAGGGGCCAAGCGGAATGTGCCCTTGGAGTCAGAGACGATCATTTCTCCCCATGCGGGGTGCTTGCCGTGTCCGAATACGTTGATCAATCGGGGGCAAGCCGATTCCGCAACTTCCAGTATCGTTTGCTCCCCAACGGTCGGCGTATTTCGGTCCCAGTGTTCCCACAACACCTTGACGCAAGCGGCTTGTGTCGGCGTGAACGTGTACGGTATGCCGTACCAATCCACGGAACGAAAGTCGTCTGCATGCGCCGGCCTCTTGCGTTCCTCGTTGTCAGGTTGGGGAATCCCGTTTGCCAGAACGTAGCGTCTCAATTCCTCCAAGGTCTTGGCCGCGATGAACTCCCATTCGGACAGACCGCATTGCGCGGCAAGCTTCCTGATTTTGGGGCTTCCATCGGAGGTTACGCCGGCAAACTCCCGGTAGCGGGTCCAGACTTGCTTTTCGTAGGGCGTGCCGATGAACTTCTGCAAGTACTCATTAAGGGCCTTTTGGTTTGGGCCGTTGAAGCGGTCATCCGGCGCAATGCGAAACAAGCTTGCCAGCCCCTGCGAGAGTTCATTGGACGCCAACTCGTTGATGTCGGCGGGCAAGCAGTCGCTCGGACAACGGTCCCGAAGATCTATGTCGCATCCTGCAGCTGCAACTTCCAGTACTTCTTCGACCGTGTCTGGCGCTCGCCACGAAACGCCAACCGGGCCATTGGATTTTCCAACGGATTGAAACTTGTATGTGTGCCCAGCCCGTACCCAGATTTCGTACTCGCGCCCTGGTTTTAGGGTCATCCTCCCGGACGCTGCCCCGCTCAGGTCAATCGCCGTGAGGTAAACGTCGGAGTCACCTATTACCCGAACAAATCGCTGTTCGAGTTCTCCCGTATCGGGGAATTCGGGCGTTTGCATGTCACATCCTTGCTACGTGACGCAACCTTGCGGGGGAAAAACGCGCGGCGGGCCGTGCAAGGTACTCGGCTTTCGGGTCGCGAACCCTAGCCGCGCAACGACCAACGTATCTCTCCGCACCGCTTCGTCAACGGGGGTGTCACGTAGCGAGCGGGTACCGGGCCGCAGATTCCGGCGGCTTCGGCCGAGCTTGCTGGAACGTCGAAAACGGTAAAACATCGGTTGGGACGCCCCCTGTTTCGTCGCCGGGGGTAGGGTCCAGACGCAAAACAGGCCCACAAGAACGGCCGTCTTTAGCCTTTGGCGGCCGGGCCGGCGCGGTCCCGTGGTCATCCTGGACGCCGGCGGGTGATCTCGACCGGGAGCCAGGCGGGACGCTCGCCCGTGGTCACCTGGACGCCGGGGCCACGCA
>CAIPEB010000048.1 GCA_903863885.1 uncultured Planctomycetaceae bacterium
ATCCAATCGCAACGGCTCCGCCATCGTTCCTTCTCCCTCTGGCTTTCCTGTGGGAAATACAACGATGACGGTATAACGCATTGAATGCCAATGCGCAATTCCCTATCTTGCCAAGAGCCCGCAGAGTGCGCGCGGGCCCTGATTGGGGTCGTCTTGTTCCGTCGCTAGTCGTTGAAAGCGTCCATCAGGCAATAGGAAGCGATATTCGCCGGGTAGCCTTGTAACCACCGCGCGGACCGTCAACCGGACCATTTCGCCTTTGTGCTCTAGCCACACATGGGGAGCGTCCCGCGGGTAATGGCAGTCGTTCAGAAATGTCTCTGTTACCACAATTTCGTCGGTCTGGTCGCCCGTAAACACTGACGTGCCGTCCTCCTTCCATCCCGCCAACAGTGGCAGGATGGGATCGTTCGCCTGAATAGTGCGGCCGGAGACATAATGGTCTACGAGTTCCCTGGGCGGATTCTGTCGACCATCCCAGAACAGTCGATCAGCCAGACTCCAGGGATACAGGCCTGCCATAGATGTGGCAATTGGCCGACCGTTGGCAAGTTTCGTCCGTGCCAAGTCATCCAACAGTTTCGCATCGATGACATTCTGACCGCGGAGGAGACAGTTGGCGTCAAGGCGTAGCGCCAACGGGGTCTCCAATTCGCGACTCAGCGCCCGACGCTTGCCATCCAGCAGTCCCCACCCCACCACGGCCAGAACCACTAACAACAAGATCATCAGGCCGCTTGTGAAAGCCGACCAGAAATGGCCGCGCAGATCTTGCCATCCCAGGTGGCACAGATAGCTCAGACGGGGCGCGCCGTACAATTCATCCTGACACGGAACGAGGAGCGTCCGATCGTGCGGTGCTGCGGGGACCGAAGCAGGATCCGCGACAGATTCCGAAGGCGGGGATACCGGAGGGGCGAACTCCGGACTTTCAGTTTCCGCGTCTGTAGTCTTCAGGACTACACACTCGGACGCCACCGACTCAACACCGTCTGAATTAGAGTTGGGGGCGCCCCTGGCTCCCGATACGTCGGGGTCTTGCAGCGACGCGGGAACTAACCGCTGACTCAGCACCTCAGCCGACGCGAATTCGGCATGCCTGAAGAGTCGGCCTTGCTGGGGGCGGCCGCGTTCCAAGATCAGAAAGTGGTCGCAGTACTGGAGCGCTTCGTGAGGTTTGTGTGTCGTCATCAGCAGCGTCCGCGGCTTACCGTCATCAAGCGACCGTTCCTGCCAGGCGACCAGGGCTTGCATCACACGGTCAGCGTTCACGGGATCAAGGTTACCAGTCGGTTCGTCAGCGAACACAACTCGGGGATCGTGGGCGACGGCGCGCAACACCGCGATGCGTTGAGCTTCACCCCCAGAAAGTTGCGGGGGATACTTATCGCCGTGGCCAGTCATACCCAGAAACGCCAGCAGACCCTGCGCCCTGGCCTGCTGGTCGCGTAACGATGCGCCCGCCAGCCCCAATTGGAGCTTGACATTTTCTTGACAGAGCAAGTGAGTCAAGAGGTGATGGAACTGAAAGACGAACCCAAAGTCCTGCCGCCGCAACCGGTCTTTCGCGGCGGCACCGAGCGGCTCAGCAGACGCCCAGCGGTCAGCGAGGAGTGAATGACCGTTGAAGGCCATCTCGGTCGGAGCCTCGTTCGGTCCGTCGTCAGGTGTATCCAATAGCCCCAGCAGGTTCAGCAGCGTACTCTTCCCAGACCCGGAATGCCCCAGAACCGCAATTCGCGAGTTCCACGGAATGTCGAGGGCACCGCAATCCAGCGCAGTAACCGTCTCATGGCGGTCGCGGAACGTCTTCCGAACACCGCGTAAACGAAAGCAAGTTTCCGGGCTCGAACCCATGGGGGACTCCCTAGTCAGCACTGAACAACTCTAGGGGACCATATCGCGGTCGATCCACGCTCTGGGTTCCTTACCCAATTCTTCGAGCGCATCGCCATACCACCAGTACTGGCGATCGCGCACGTTCTGGCGGATCAGTTTTTTCCGGCCGGTTTCGCCAATCGGCATAGGCTGGTAATCAGCCATTTTCTCCCCCAGGGTGTCGTCGAGTTGGTAAGCACATTTCTCCAGTGCCATACGGAGTCGCAGCAGTTGCTCTGGCGCGACCCGTCCCAATTCGTCAAACTTGAGCGCCAGCAACCCCTGCTGGGCCTTGACCCCGAAATGTTTGCGAAACAGTTCCTGCAGGGACAGCTTCGAATCGAGGCTTACATCACCTCCTGTTACCTCATCCAGTGCCGCCTTCCAAGTTCGCTGCAGAGCCTGCGGATTCCATTCCCTGACCACGATCTTCAGGAAGTCCTTCAGGCGGGCAACTTCCGATTTGTGCATTAGGACCACATGGCGGATGGCGGGCGGGGGCGAACCGCTGGACGATGCGAGTTCCTGCGGATCGACCTCGGCCAGCCAGCCCTCTTGAAACAACTGCACGCCGTGCGCCGCCAACTGCAGCGGTTCGAGGCCGTTCTTTCGAATCAGGTCATCCATCCGCCGCTGCCAAACGACGCCGTAAGCGCGAGCCGTGGGCGTCCCCGCTGCGGAGTCATCCGCCCTACGTCCTGCCGCAGAGTCTTGAACCTCCCGCACCAGGTCGGCAGAGATTTCACGGCCTGCATAGAGGTACTCCAAAGCGCGTTGGTAGTATTCCTTTTCCTGCATTGCAAACTGGAACCGCTTATAGACCCCCGTCACGATGTCGTCGGCGCTTGCGCTGACCACCACCTGTGCCGTAAGCTCTTCGAGACTGCGGCGCGATACATCATCCAGTTGCTTGTCGCTTGCTCGGAATGCTTCCAATTCAGCCTGACTCAAGCGGCGGGCTATCGCCTGAGCTTGCGTGATGAACACGTCTCGATGCTTTCCGGCACCCACCGGAAACGCCAAGAATCCCACCGGCGAAACGTCCCCCGTCTGCCGGATTGTGCGGCAGACGCGATCTAATGTGTATTCCGAATCATCCGGATCGTTGCCGTCATCGCCGATGACGATCAGGATTTTCACCGCGTCCGGATCGAACGCCATCCGTTGGTTGGCACCCGCTCCGCCACGGTCCTCCAGTCGCTTACAGATGGCAGCAAACATCAGTTCATACGGCCTACCACCCCCGCTGGGGTTGGCCTTCTTGAGTTCGAGCAACGCGTCACTGAGGGGCTGAAACGGGGTAGGCAAATAAGCCGACGGCCCATCCCCTGCATCACGATAAAAGTTCACTGAAAATTCCATGTTTCTCACCGCCTGACTCGTGCTAAGACGGTCGGTAACGCCGCTCGCGATTTTATTGATGGCGTCCGATGCGGCCGAGATCCAGGGGTCCATACTAAAGGTGGCATCAATCAGAAAGCAGATTTGCACCTTCGCGATCCGACGTTGCAGCATTTCTACCTTGGCTTTCAGACTCTCAATTTGCGGGGCCGTTGCCACCCGCTCCAAGTTGCCCGTTTGGGGCGAATGCTGGAACACATCGCCGATAAAACCAATCCTGTAGAGACGATTGCCAAGCACCGAAATCACACTTGGCCCCTCTTCGGACTCGATTAACGGAAACCGGGCCTGATCGTGACGCCAGGAAGTGACACTGAGGTCTTCTTCCGCGACAGGCGGTATTGCCGCCTCGTCAGCCTTCTCCAAGTAGGCTTTCAATTCGTCTTCATTTAGAAAGATGCGACAGGGCTGCTTCCTCGCTTGAGTAAGCAAGGCCTGCTTGTTGAACTCCACCGCTTCGCGCGTGTTCCACTGGCAGACGCGGGTACGCGGAACCCAGCCAAGCAATTGCTGGGCATCCTCCGAAACTTCGCCGATCCGTGGCTCAGTCCCCAGCAACAGAAATTCCGCTGTTTCGGCATAAATGTAATAGATGCTGAAGAGGCTGCGTTTGCACAGCGATTGTCCGCGATTATCGGGACGGTTCAGGAAATGCACCTCCGTGAGCAGGTCCGGCAGTTTGTTATTAGAAACGAAACGATTGACGAGCATAGCCTTTCGATGAATGGTGCTGCGTGGATCGCGCAGCCCTTCCGGACCTGTACCCGCATAAATCCCGGAAAAAAGCAGGCAGTACTGGCGCGGTATCCAGCCATGACACGTCCGCACCGGCAATTTAGGATAGTTCACTTCGGTGCCCGCAGTGACGACGAACAGGAACTGTTTGGTTGAATCCAGTCCGGCAACGTAGAAGAAATCACGGAAATTAGCCTGCTGGACAACCTGAGCCGAAATCGAAGGCTCGGCATAGATCGGAACGTCGGCGGTGTGGATCAGGCACTTGAGCGGCTGGCCATCGTTCCCCAAATCCCGCGGCACTTGCGTGGGCTCGCCGCCGTCAGGATATTTCAATGCCCCTTCGGCTCCCAGCAATCCGACTGGCACCAAGATCAACCAGCCCGTCAACAGCCAACGCGTGCTCATGGCAGATCCCCTCTTGCCTTGCCTGCTACAGCGGGCAAATCCAGTGCAAGCAGCGAGAAGGCCGTCAAACGCCGCGCCGATGGCGATTCCGGTATACCCGCCGAGGTCGAATCGCCAAAGCGGATCGTGGCATATTGGCCACCAGACGCAGTCGCCAGCGCAAAGAGTTCAGCGTCCGGCGCATCGCCAGGTTTCACAAGATGCGCAACCCATAATTCCAATTTATACTTCTGGAACTGGTCCGTGATTTTGCCCCAGGCCTCTGGCGTCGGTTCCGCCGGACCCTGGGGGCTGCAGGTAATGTAGAGAAGCCGGTAACTGGTACTCCGCGAGGCAAGTACGTCCAACGCCCCTTGCAAGGTCGCCAGGCGCGACGTTCTTTCACCCGCGGCCGGCTTATGTTCGACAAACGCTTTGCGGAACGCTGCGAAATCGGGTTCAAGAAAGTGCACTTCCGGCGGCAACAGTAGCAGTTGCCGATCCCCGCGACTGGCCGCCACACCCAGCTTGCGCCGAGGCGTCTGCCGCAGCGAAGCTTCGACGGTTTGGAGCACAGCCTGCTGCACCGCCGGGTAGTTGAAAGCCTGCATCCGTTCACCGATATCAACTAACAACAATGTCGGTTGGAGTGCATCCTCGCGCGGCAGTTGCAGCGAGTCGGCGACTCGCAAGAGTTGTCCGTCTATTAGGCCGAGTTGCTGCTCCACACGCGTGGAAATATCCTTCCAATGGGTCAGTTCGGCCCGCAATTCTCCCAATTGAGTCTTTTGATTTGCGGTCAGGCCACCCAGCGTCTGTTCCGCCAACGACTGCAAGTCGGCAACGGACTTATGCTGGCTTTCAGCATCCCTCGCCAAACTCTGAGACGATTTTGTGAGTTCTACGATGTCCTGCTTCATCTCGTGGAACATTGCCTGCAACTCTCCCATTCCGGAGCGAAGCGTCTTGCCGAGATCCTCATTAGCCGTCTGCGCGGCATCTGCCTGTGAGAATTGCTTCTGCAACACAGCGAACTGTGACTGCGATTGCCGCTGGTGCATATACTGCACGGCAATGACCCCGCCCGCGAGCAATGTGACGAGCATCGGCGTGATAATTAGAACGAATGACTCATATCGACTGAGACGATGAGCGGCCGCCTGTGTCTTATCGCATGCGGATCGCTGGTCCCGACTTGCCTGGCTCGTCGAAGGCGTAAGCAAGCCTGGCGTCGGTTGGCCTGTCGAGGTTTTGCCCGCGACCGAAGCCTCACCAACCGCTTCCGCCGGTGCGATTCTGACGTTCTTTTCCGCTGCAGGCGAATTCTCACGTTCCCTCTTGACCTCATTTATAAAACCGGCACATTCTTCTTTTTGAGCTTCGATACCTGCAAACAGGTCCGCGATTTCTTGGCCCGAATACCTTCGATGTGAAGCAGTCCAAATGATCTCGACCTTATCCAACGGCTGATAATTTCGAAGCAAGTCGTGCAAATCCTTGAAGGCTTTCTTCTGAGTGTCTTGCCCGTCGATTCGCAGTTCCCATTCTTTGTACTTTGCCGCTTGGAACACCCTTTCACACTGTTCTGAGTCCGTATGCCTTACAACCACAAAGTTCTCAGGCGCGACGTCGCCGGAGGCAATGGACTTCAGAAACTCGGTTTCGTCCCCAACTGAAACCTCTTTCCATCCTTGAAGAGCATTATTATCCACATCCAACCGAAAGAACTCTCGCTGATTGCGCATCGTCGTCCACGCCTTTCCACAGATTAAAGCTCGCTCAGTACTGCTCAAATAACTGGAGGACGGGAGGCCCCTCTGGGCGAAACTCACAGATGTCGTAATTCTCCTTGCCGGCCAGGGCTTCAAGGACCATCAATCGCTGGCCATGCATCTGCAGAATGCGCAACTGAAGAGCGCGAACACGCGCGACCAAGTCGCTCGGAAGCGACGTGGTGATCAAGCCAGACTCCGCGCTGCCCACCTCTATTGAAACCTCCGTATTCCACGTCAGGAAGATCAAGCGTACATGGCCCCCCACTAACTCGGCAGCGGCGACCGCCTTGGCCAGGGCACCCAGCGTTGCGCGTTCATGCGAAGCCGGGATTATCGTCGGCCAATGGCTTTCGCGAAGTTCCCGCAGCGGCCATGTGACTGCCGTTTCTTCGTTCTGCAAGTAAATGGATTCACCGATGAGCCAATGGTCCGGCACATTCCTGAGCCCAAATTGCAGTTCTGCCAGCAGCCAGCGCCGCCGCGACTCCTCAGCAAGGAACCGGGACCAATCGACCGCAAAATACACACGCCGGTCATCTGGCGGAGGAATCTCCCAGGCGTCCATCGGCCGGCCGACGTGAAGAGACAGCGTCCGTTCGTCTGGCAGCTGCACCGGTTGCGTTCCACCCTCCCAACGCGCACGAGGCTGCCCCTTGATGAACTGCAACCCAGGGATTTCGCGGGCACCGGACGGCGGTGCTTCGAGCACCCGTAGCATCACGAAGGCCCAGCGATCCTCCCGCATACGTTCCATTTCCGCGCGGATGCGATCGTAGGCCTGCGATTGCAGGAACCCAGCATTGCGTTGGCGGGTTAACTGCTTCGCGTGCTCCTGGTAGAGGATGAGCGGCTCGATCTGGTCCGGGTATGCGAAAAGCACGACTTGCCCCGGCAGCGGCAGTAAGCAAACGCGGTAAGTATCTCGCTCTGACCCTCGCCACTCGACAGAACCTACCTCACGCAGCGCGCAAATTTGGTAGACTGGCTCAACCAATAGTGGCTCGAACCGTCGCGAATCACCTACGTGCGCCCAACGCTCCAGCATTTCAACTTGCCGCTGAGCAGGCGATTGTGCCCACTGGGCACGCAAGTAATTGCCCAAGTGACGCCACAGGGGGCGCCGATTCGGCTGGAAGTCCGCCGCCCCACGCTGACTCAGTTGTTCTTCGACCCGCACCCATGCCGCGCGCCGCACTGTGGCCTCATCCACTTTCGGTTCGCCACAGGCGGCGGGCACCAAGCAAACCAACGAGCAGAGGATTGCGCACACGCCGGTCATCTTTTCTCAAGTCCTCACGCATGGACTCTGGTCCAGCGATCCGGAAGTCGTTGTGGAATTTCGCAGTTGATAGTCGAGAGTCCTCAGACCGGATTGCATGGACGCTGGCGCGATAAGCGCCACTCCCAAGGCCTAGATTGGCTACTTGGGCGTCATTGGCTCCTTCGCTGGTTCGGCCTTTTTCGAGGGTCCTTCGGCAGAGTTCTTTTCGGAGGCATTTTGCTGGACGGTGGTTCCCCAGATTTCTTCCAAGACGCGGCGGTTTCCCGAGTCGTCGGCCTGCGCCTTGATATCAAACCCCGCTATCGTCGTAAGCAAGTCCATCCGTCGTTCCTCGCCTGCCACGAACTCTAGCAGTTTCAGTCGCCGTTCGGTCATACGGCGGGCCATGCTGAGTTCTCGCAACTGGTCCCGTGTTTCCCGAGCGAGGATCGCTACTTTGACGGCGGTCCCTTCCAACTTCTGCGTTTCCTTGACGACACTGCGTGCATCTAGGTAGATCTTGCCGTACCGTTCTCCGAGCAACTTCTCGATATCCTTGGAGTCTTCAGGACTGAACTCGTACTCCAAATAACGGAAATTGAATCGCGCCTCCTCAGCTCGAATCTGGACATCGCGCAACGCCTCCCGCAGTTCGGGTATCGATAGCTGCTTGTATTTCTTTTGTAACTCGAGCGATTCGGGAACATTTCCAACTTCGGCAGACGCATTCGCACAGGTCTTAATGTCGTCCACTAACTCGGCCAGCAGTTGCTCATCCCGAAAAGTCCGCTTCTCCTTATGTTCCAGATTGGCCCGCTCTCGGCTAGCCAACTCCGATAGCACCGCACGGATTACCACTTCCTTATCCTCTAACGCGATAGCCTCGCGTTTGGCGCGGTCTTTCTCGGCCACCTTCTGCTTGCGCCTCTCTGCAAACCCTTCGCTCTCGTCGGCAACTTCCCAAAGATAGAACCGCACGTCCGCCTCCAGTTCGTAGCGAGTACGCAGTACCTCTTCATACTCCATATGCAAGAGAATCAGGCCGCGGGCGCGGTTAACATAGATGCTACGAATTCGCTCGAAATAGGCGTCGTCGGTTTCCTTAGCCAACTTTTTTCGCGGATCGCCCAACTGGCCGAGGATTTTGGAAATTTGCTCCAACTCGGCCCGAGATTCCTTGAACGAGTCCAGACGTTTCTCCGTGACTTCAAGCGCCGCTTGCTGCGGATCGGCGCACAGAGCCATCGAACTGACTAGCAGAAAGGCCGACAAACAACTCACGACTGGCCTCCTTCCATCAGGGTCTGCAACAAACTTCTGAGCCGCTCAGCGGTCAGCGGGTCAACTTCGGTCGGCGCAGGTCGCACTACGGGTTGCGGCGGCTTGGGTGGCCAATCCCTTTTCTCATCCGACGATTGTCGCAAGCCCCCCAGCGAGATTGGAGCATTCTTCTCAATTTCCACTAGTTTTTTGTCGACGTCCTGTAGTTCCTTGCGCTTTGAATCCAATACGGTTTTCCGGAACCGAACCTGGGCCACCTTATTCATGGTCAGGTCATCGATGTCGTATTTTTGTAGGAAGAAGCGGTACTCGCGCTCCTGGTCCTCCGCTCGCGGCAACAACTGGATCTCTTTTATCCGATTTCGGACCTCGCATTGGGACAGCAATTCCATGCCACGCCGGACCTCAACATCACTGAGCAAATCCGCGTTTTGCAATCGGATTTGTTCGATCGTCTTGCGCAGAAAGGCCTGCAGTCGCAGCAATTGTTGACCGTCAGGATCGATGCGTCGGGCACGCGCCAGCAACTGGATCAACTCTCGGTCGGACAAGCCTGCACACGACCAAGCGGGTGATATGGTATCTAATGGAGAAGCATCGGTGACAATTGCGGGGATACCGCCTTCTTCGGCGACAGAGACAGCGGATCGGATCAGACACGACAACTGCGCCCCAGCCATGATAGCCGCAAGATTCCAGCCGAGGTTCAGCAGCAGTCGCCATGCGTGGCGACGTTGAGGGGGAAACCTCATATGATCGCTAAATGATACGCATTTGCGAGACTTCAAGTTACGGAGCACGCAACCAATCCGCGCGAGTACCGTATCGCGGCGTTTTTCCGCAGACAATAGGATAAGAATCATTTTTCGGGATTGACAACTAGGTTCTTCAATAGATCCATGAGTTCCTGGTTGAGCTCCGGATTGGTGTCGGTGGACCGTGGGAGCGGCGCGGAGGCCTCCCGCAGCGAGGACTCGTGCTTTTCCACCTCCTCGTAAAACTTGCCTCGCGACCGAGGTCCGGGGCTGCCGCGTTCTCGGCTCGCAGCCTGCGCAAGACTCTGCCCCTGGGCTTTGATGACGGACAATTGAGCCTTGTATTTCTCCCGTCGCGCCCTCGCCTTAACCAGATCAGCCAAGAGTTGCAGGTCCTCGAGCGTCACAGCGTGATCATCGAGAAGACCTTTCAAACCCTTCGGCTCGGGGTTCGATAGAAGGGCCCTCAGTTGTGCCTGAAAATCGGGCCGTCGCAGCAATTCCTCCGCATGCTGAATCTCGCGAATAGAGGATAGGTCGTCGATTTCTAACTGCAGATGCTCTAGAGCCACCCGATAAAACGACGCCTCCCGCAACAAAGGAAGTCCGGATTCAGCGCCTAACATGCAGGTCTCACCTAAGGCACCGATCAATTGCCGTTCGGTCATCGCCCGGATCTCCCCCAATCGCTGCAACCGTTCCTGGTACTGCGATTGTCCAGAGGCCGTCGGGGATTTGGATTCGCCGTCAGGCGGCGGAAGCTGTTCAGCGGCGACAGCCGCGAACGTCTGGAAAGCCTGCGCGGATACCCATGCGAGCAGCAAGAACACGGGCCAGATCCGAATTTCTGCACGGAAGTTCATGGGACTCACCGTCATTTCTCCCGAATTGTGACGCCGGACCGCGAAGCAACTCGGCACGACAACACTAGGGTTTTTCTGCCGGAGCGGGCTGGCCTGGGGTGACGGCCTTCTCATTCATGCTTGGCGAGGGCATTTCGCCGCTCATCATGATCCCGACGCGTGTCGTCACGCCGACTCCGGCGGGAATCAGCGGTTCCAACCCTTGCTGCAGGCGTTTGGCGGCCGACTCTGTTTTTTCGACCGCCGACGGGTCAAATCCCGTCCCGGAATCGACGAAGCCGCTGACCAACTCCAAGTTGTCGCGGGCATACTCCGCGGCGATAGCCACCTTGTCGGCCGTGCTTTCGAGTTCCGAATACTTCTCTAAGATGGCTGTCGCTTCCTGTAACACTTTCCGGTGCTCCGCCGGCAACCCTGCCGCCAGTGCCTCGCTTTCCGGAATAGCTTGCACCACCAAGAACTGGCGTTTCATCTCCTTAACTTGAATCTGTCGCACCAACTCTTGAAATTTCTGCTGCCATTGCTCCTTAGGAAGTTGCTGGAATTTCTGCTGACGGGCGCTGTAACCGGGCACTTGCTGAACACCCGAACTTGGGAACTCCTTGGCATAACGGTCTTTGATCGCCTGGTCGAAGCCACCCTGGGTGACGATCAGGTTCGCAAGCACTTGCCCGTCATAGCGAAGTTCGCGAACCTCGTCGAGCAAGCCCTTGACCTGTGTGCGATAAACCTGAGGGCGTTGGGGCAAACTGGCCGCCAACTGGTCGACCCACCGTGCATACTCCGTCACCTGAGCTTCAAGCTGGTACTTCGCATCCAATGCGCTCTCGACGCGCTGATGGGCCAAGTGAATCAGATAAGCCTGAGCCTTGAAAATGGAGTTGACTCGCCGGACATACGCCAGGGAAGTCTCTCCTTTTCTTTTTTCGGTCGCTTTACCCAGGTCCTTGAGCAGGGCGGCCGTCGCGTCCAAGGCTGCCATATCCTGATTGAGCGATTCGTTCTTCGCTTCGGTTTGCTGCAAATCTTGCGGGGTCGGTGGCGGAATCGGCACCTGAGGGGCCAATGACTGGGACAGAGCGATGGTGTCACCACACGCCGCCAATAAAACGATGCCAATAGCCAGAAGTCGCATCGGGTGTTCCTCGCGTCACTAGAGATAGAAGATTGAATCACGTAGAACTTTTGACTTTCCACGGAATGCGGACGCATCACGTCAAGTCACGAAGCCACTCTCACCGCTGAACGGAAATCGCATTGCTGTCAAGCAGCGACTTTAGAATCGCACGCAAGTCAGTTGCTGGGACCTGGCCACCAGCCACCGTCTTCCGATTGGCCCACGTATCGGCCAACTCAAGCGAACCGCCGCCTGCCGGTATCTCCAGCCCTGACCCAACGCCCTGCCCTTTCGCCCTCAACTGCATTTCCTGCAGCAAACTAAGCGCATTTTCAATGCCCTTAAGCCCACTTTCGTACCGTCCGAGATTCTGGCTGAGCTGCCGCTGTTGGACCATCTTTTGGAGCGTAAGTTCCACCACATTGTGTTTATCGAGGATTTCACTGACGGCCTTCAGTTGCTCCTTTTCATCGGAACGGTTGAGTGCCTCTAACAGTTCGCTGCGGAAGCTCTCGTTGGCAAACAGGCTTTCCGCCCCCTTCAGTTGAGGATCATCCGCCAAGACCTTAAGAATCGAAAAAGCCTTCTGCCGTTCGCGACGCAGTACGGCCTGATCCTTGAGCATCGATTGTCCTTCCAAGCCGAGGACAGCCTGAGCTCGCGCCATCTTGTTCATGAGATCCCTGGCGTCCATCGTGTCAAGCCGACGGGCGATATCGCGTTTGAGCTCATCGAGATTCATCGTCGCAGCAGGCGACGATCGCCCCTCGGCACTTGTTTTCCCTGCCGGTGGTTCCGACGCGGTTGGCTTCGCTGCCGGTTTTTCCTCTGCCGCTGTCGTCGATGCAGGCTCGCCCTGCGGCACCTGCGCCTGCAGCGATTGCGAATTCAACAACGGAGCCACCAGCAAGACCACCCCGCCGAACAACCAAGTAATTCCAAACCTAGCCATGTCTCATCTCCCCGGTGTCGGAAAGCTAGTAACACACTTCAGCCGGCATTCCTCGAGCCAACCGTGGCCGAAATTCATCACATATTCGGCTCGTCGAACACTCTCAATTTGCCCGCCATTGAATTACAGCGAGTATTTGCCCAAGGACTAGCTGGAAGCCCCCCCAGAATCAGGAAGGATAATGCGCCAAGATGGAGGCGTCAACTAATTGATGTGGCCGGCGTGAATTCCACCCGCCATACGAGTCGTCGCCAGCTTATTGACAGTTGGTCTTTAGCCTTCTATCCTCCACGCAGGGTTCCGAGATGGGCGCGATGGGGCAGTTGCGCAAGCGGAGGGAGGTGGTCCGTGCCGTTTTGGTGTCAGCTAATCCTCAGCCAGGCTAATGTGGCGGCTGAGACCACCTTCACATGGATCCTCCGTTCAGAGGGCTGGTTTTTCTGGGTGCAAACGCCGGCCGCCACTTTGATGCTGACGCTCGTGCTTTCGGCCTTTGACCTCACACGCCGTCGCCTCGTTATGCCTCCTTTGCTGATGGCAGATATCGCTGCGGCGATGAAGGATCCAGCACGAGCGTCGACCGCCCTGCAACATTCGGTGATGAACAGTCGCAGCCCGCTGGCTCAGACACTCCAGGCAGGCGTGGCAGCATACTTGGACCGCAAGCCCCTGAACGATGTCGAAACAGCGGTGGGCGACGCATGCGAGAGCCTCACCCTTTCCATGGAACGACGTATAAGCTGGATCACCTCACTGGCCCATGTGGCAATGTCGACGGGCTTGCTGGGCACGGTCTGGGGGTTGGTGTTGAGCTTCACCGTCATCGCCACCTCTGGCGAAGCTCCGCGGGCCGACGAACTTGCCGGCGGTGTGAGCATGGCCCTGGTGACCACAATTTTCGGCCTGCTAACGGCGATTCCGGGCCTATTCGCCGTCGGTGTACTACGACCGCTGAACAACCGACGCATGTTCGAGTTGGAGCGTTATACGCTCGCAGTAGTCCGAGAACTTTTTGTTCCTGCGGTGCGGGTGACTTCCTGACGCAGAGCTCGGTAATCGGAGTCCAGCCATGCGACGTCGGATTCCTGATGAGCACGGTGGTCTGATCATGACTCCCATGATCGACATTGTGTTCCAGTTGATCGCTTTCTTCATCTTCTCGATGAGTTTCTCTCCTCAACACATCAGCCGGCCGGTCAAGCCCCCAGATGCGACGCAGTTGGGTGAAGCAATCGACAACCAGCCGGCCGTCCTCATCGAACTCGACCGCGAAGGAACGTTGCTCGGTGGTCCGGAGGGTGCGGTGAAGATCGACGATCCGAGTTTCCCCAGCGGCCTGGAGACGCTGCTGGCCGCAGCCAAACCGGACCAACTCGTCGTCATCCGCGCCGACCGCGAAGCCGCCTACTCCGCCGTGGATCGCGTGCTGGATGCGTGCCGCGCAAGGAAACTGTCCAAGGTGGTTTTGCGGCTGAAGGTCAATACATCATGAGAACCCGACGCAAACGCCCGATCCCCGATTCAGAAATGCCGATGGCCCCAATGGTGGACGTCGTCTTTCAACTGTTGGTGTTCTTCATATTCACATTCCAGATTCGCGTCATGGAACGTTACTACTGGGTTCGCGTCGCGAAGACAAAGGCGGCACAGGTCACACCAGAGAGCAAACCGCCTAAAGTCAAACTCCAATCCCGGCCCGATGGGGAGTTGCAGGCTATCCTGCTGGATGAGAAACCGCTCCAAACGCCAGATGACCTAGCCGCGGAACTTCTGCGCCGCCCCCGCAGCCCTGAGTCGCAACCCGCCACGGTCTTCGTAACTCCTGTAGGCGTGTTGAAATATCGGAACGTGGTGGCCGTGACCATGGCGATCCAACGCGCGGGATGGGCAGTGGCCCTGATGCGCGCGGATAGCGGGGCTGCATCATCGCCATCGGCAAATCCGTCCGGTCAGCCGGATCCGCAGTCAACTCGTGTACGGAGGTAGCTTCATGGAACGTCGGGAATTGCTCTCGCTTGTCGTGTGTTTGTTGGTGTCGTTGGCGGTAACCCTCTTGGTTTTTTTCCT
Organism: uncultured Planctomycetaceae bacterium; assembly: GCA_903863885.1. Lineage (GTDB taxonomy): Bacteria > Planctomycetota > Planctomycetia > Pirellulales > Pirellulaceae > CAIPEB01. The sequence goes on from CAIPEB010000048.1 coordinate 14,473, forward strand.
CCTTGGCTGGCAGAACCCCGCGGTTGGTTCCGTCGAAGCCAGCCCCCCCGCCTCATCGGGACCGACGCAAGAAACGACGGAAGTGGCGGTTGTCGTCGAACTGCCTCCCGGCGACAAGGAATCGACGCCAACGGAACAGCCGGCTTCCAATTCGGCAACTAGCCTAGCGACGCAGCAAGAAGGTAAGTCACCGCCCCCGCGCCCAGAATCGCCTCCTCCGTTTCAACCGGATTCCGCGCCGCTGCCAGACGATTCCGTGAACGACGCTATGCCAGAAACGCCACCCGAGCAAGTCGCGAAAGCAGAACCACCAGCAAGTCCTCCTCCAATACCCGCGCCGCCGACACCGCCAACTCCTCCACAACCCGTGACCGTAACGCCACCGTCCCCCGGCGACCAAAGCGACGAGCGAGTTGCCTTGGAAGGTCATACGCCGCCACTGCATTACGCAGGTAAGCTTGCCGAACTCCAGCAACAATACCCACGCATCGAAACGGCCTGGGTCCTCGACCGTGAACCCGGAGGCCCTGACAAGCCGATGGTCATCGCCGAGGTCGTGCTCGACACGCAGCAGGACGTGCAATGGAGGAATTACCGTACCGATACAACATCCGACTACTTTCGGGAGGCTACAGTGCGGCATATCCTCACAGAACGGGTACTCCCCGAAGACCTCAACAGTGTTCGACTGCGCGCTGACGCGGCAAGGTTTCAACAGGCTCTTGCAGCCGCCGGATTAGGGGATGTCCCGTCGGCCCGTGTCTCGTGGGGTTACTACCGGCATCAAGCCGAAGTATTCGAGGTAAGTCGAGCGCTAACCGCATTTCACAAAGCTGTGCAGGCAAAAACCTTAGATTTCCAGCCTCAACGTCGCGATTACCTGGAGATCGAGTGGGGCCTCGACGGCAAGGGCGAACCCACCGTGACGAAGGCGTGGTTTCGACCCGAACAAGGGGAGGCGGTTGAACTCACAGTCCCGTGACTCTGCCGCACGCAACAGCGCTCCATAATTGTGCCCCACCTACGAACCAATTGATATCACCAAGCCCGTGGAAATTGCTGCGCAGCAAGAAAGCTGTTGCTTAACGCAGAGCAAGTGAATTCGCGTTTCGGCACTGCCAGCGAATCAAGTTCAAGCAACTGGGGCCTACACGCCAGCGCCCCCCCAATCCCAAATCTCGATCCCGCATGATTGGGTCCAAGCAACAGCAACCCGCTACAAAGCAACTGATCACGAGGCCGTGCTCGCATTCGCCTCAAAGTAGCCGCAACATCGCATCGGAATAATTCAATTCATTCGCTTCACTAGCGTTGCATTGTACCGCGGCGGCAAATGGTGCGTTCGTGCCCGCCAGCGAATCGAGGTTTATTTGTTCACAATTCACCGCTGATGCGGTTTTTCCCGAATCGTTTTGGGTGACTTGAATGCCTCAGGAAACGGACCATGCCCAAAGACTACGAAGGCAGCCTAGGCCACCAGCACACCCTGCAGGGCGGCAAGCCGGCTGAATCTTCGCCGCAAAGTCTCGGCGATCAGTCCACGTTCGGCGGCGGCGATTCATCATCGATGGCGGACTTGACGGGTCTCGGTGCCGACGATGGCGTCGACATGGAAGTCGTCGATCTCTCGGCGAGGTACAAAGTCGAACGGGTGCTCGGCAAGGGCGGTATGGGCGAGGTGCTAATGGCAACGGACACACGCCTGGAACGGAAGGTCGCGATTAAACGGATCCGGGGCGATGCCACGGGAAGCCGCACTGCAGTGAACCGATTTCTGACCGAGGCCAAGGCGATTGCTGCATTGAGCCATGCGAACGCCGTGCAAATCTATGACTACGGCCGCGACAAGGACGGTCCGTTCCTGATCATGGAATATGTCGATGGCGGGAGTCTCTTGGACCGGTGCAGGAAAGGCGTTCTTCCGGTGGAAGAGGCGGTCGACCTGGCTTGTCAGTTGTGCGATGGACTTGCTCGGGCGCACGACGCGGGCATCATCCATCGCGATATCAAACCGGCGAACGTGCTGCTTACGAAGGACGGCATTCCCAAGCTCACGGATTTTGGCTTGGCCAAGGCAGAATCGAACGGTCACGGCCAGACGGTTGCCGGTGCGGTTCTAGGTACGATCGACTTCATGCCGCCGGAGCAGCGGCGTGACGCAGCGCTTGCGGATGCGCGAAGCGACCTTTGGAGTCTGGCAGCAACGTTGTACCAGATGGTCACAGGCGAGCCGCCCTCGGTGGTTGATCTCGAAGTGGTGCCGCAGCAATTGAGAGCAACGCTTGGCCGGGCGCTGAAAGCGAAGAAGGAAGAACGATTTCAGTCCGCGAGAGAGTTGAAAGCCGCGCTGCGGGGCAGCCTGCAGGCACCGGTCTCAGAAATCGCTGCGGAAGTGGCCGCTGCTGGGGAAGGCGTCTGCCTGAATTGCGCAACTCGAAATGAACCACACCGCAAGTTCTGCAAAGAGTGCGCAGCGTCCTTGCGTGCGGGATGCCTTTCATGCCGCATTCCGATTCCGGTTTGGGACAAGGTGTGCCCTGAATGTGGTGCACAGCAGTTGCCGCTGGTTCAGGAACGAATTGCATCGCTGGAAAAGACACAGTCCGATGCAGAATCGAAACTCGAGACATGCGATTTTGACGCCGCCCGCGAACTTGCCGAACCAGTTGAAAGAGACGCGGATCCACGGTTTCTGCAGCACGCAGCCTGGGCCAAGCAGTTTCTTGACCAATTGAAGACGCGACAAGCCGAGCAATTGGCACGAGCCAGCGATCTCATGTGCGAGGCGATCCGCCACGAGGCAGCCTACGACTTCGCCTGCGCGATCACAACGCTTCACCAAATCCCAAAGCCACTGCTCGATGCAACAGTTCCCAATCAAGCGGAGTCCCCGTCGAGCATGCTGCGGCGTGTCGAAACGAAGCACGAGGAATGCCGCACGCTTGAAAACTCGATTCGCCAGGCGATCGCGTCCAAGCAAGTGCACGAACTGTTAGTCAAGGTTGATCGATTCTTGGAACTAAGGCCTGACCGACAGGATGTGCAAAAACTGCGATTGCAGCTGGTCGACCGACAGGCCAAACGAATCGCGATGTCCAACGAGGCGTTTGCCGCTGCGCAGGAAGCGATGCGAGTCTGTGACTATGACTCGGTGCTGAGGCATCTCGGGCGAATTGATCGATCGTATCTGAAAGCACCAATGCGAAGCTTGGCAGAAGACGCCAGGTCGAAGCGGGATCGCCGAAACTCACTGCAGAAATCGATCGAGGAACGGTTGAGTGTTAAGAGCTACGATGGATTGCTGGATCAGGTGCGGAAATTGTTGGAGTTATCGCCATACAATATCGCCATGACCGACCTTCGGGATCAACTGATAGCCCGCGAACAGGAATTGCGAGAGTATCAAACGAACGCCATCCGGCAACGAGACGAGGCCTTCACGGAGGCCGGGAGGCTGCTTTCGTCAGGCAACGCCAGTGCGGCACTGCAACTGGTTAGCAAAGAATGGGCAACGCGGCTCACCGAACCTCAGGCCCAGTTAAGAGACCAACTCCGGACCATCATGGCCGCTGAGACGGAGTTGGCAAAACTCTACAACTTCGCGAAAGCCGACGGCGTCATCGAGTTGCGCGAAATTGCATGCTTGCTGCCGCGGTCCGAAGAATACCTCGAATTGAATCCCAAGCATGCCGGAATTCGCAGATTGCGAGACAATCTGGTGGCACAGATTCTTTGCTACCCGAAGCACGTCATCGCCCAGCTTCCGCCGAGAATCATCGCAAGTCTCCCGGCGCCGGAAATCCTGCGACTCCCGCCCGTCACCAATTCGATTGGCCTGCTACTTAAAATCATCCCACCTGGCACCTTCATGATGGGCTCGGGATCCCTGGGGTCGGACGAGGCACCGCCACATCAAGTGACGCTAACGCGGCCCTTCTATCTGGGTGTGTACGCAGTGACTCAGGAGCAATACACGAGTGTTACGGGCCGAAACCCAAGCTATTTCAATATTTCGTCGAAATGCCCAGTGGAATGCGTTTCGTGGCAAGACGCGGTGGAGTTTTGCCAGATGCTTTCTGCTTTACCAGAGGAGCAGGTGGCCGCTCGGGTGTATCGCCTACCAACAGAAGCCCAATGGGAATACGCGTGTCGAGCGGGCACGACAACGGACTACAGTTTTGGACATCTAGCGAATCATTTAGGACGATACGCTTGGTACAACGGAAACTCCGACGAAACGACACATCCAGCTGGCCAAAAAGAGCCAAATCCTTGGGGCATTTTCGACATGCACGGCAATGTCTGGGAGTGGTGCCAAGATTGGTTCAAGGCGGACTACTACCAGGACTCGCCGACGACCGACCCGCTAGGCCCACACACTGCATCGTGCCGGGTGGGGCGGGGCGGCTGCTGGGGCCTTGCCCCCTGGGACTGCCGATCGACAATCCGCGGCGGATTCAAGCCGTCGACGAGGGAATCGTATCTGGGCTTTCGGGTCGCCCTAGTTCCGCCCGGTAGGTGAGCGAGTCAAGTCAAGCAGGTTTAGCGGAGCCTGGAGCGGAGGCCGAGGCGACGCAGGGCGGATGCCCCGCGCCTCCGCCAGCCAGTTAAAGAACTGACCGAAAAATCAGCGAGAAACCCCGATACCCACCTGCCGTTCATTGCCGTTCGCCAACATTTCCTTGACCACGATCCAGTCGCGCAGATGGTCCCCCTCCCCGTCGTGACCGATCGCGGTTGGTGTTCTGAGTTCCGTCTCTTCGTTATTGACGTGGTTGTTGGGCCTGTCTTGCCACGGCGTCCAGATACCTTCTTGTTGTTTCCAGAATTCGGCCAACACCAACACCGCGCTTCAATTGCGATCCGTTGACATTTGTCGGCGATAGGACGATACCGCTCCAGATCTCTCTGCAGACGTTCTGCAGATCCGATGATTGACCAGCCCATCCGACCTGGCTCTTGTCAATCGCTTTGTATACCCACAAGAATGACTCAAACGGCCCAGTTCTTCCCGATAAATAGACTTTGAAAACGCATTCGCCCTTTCCGTCCATTTGCACGCAGACGCCGTCCAGACGGGTCAATTCGTCATGCAATTGCTTGACGTCTGGGTATTGTCCGAAGATCTCTCGCACTTCATCGTCGGTGCGTTGCTGCCGCTTCACACTTGCTCTTGTCCTTGGCTCGGGAACCGTGTTCACCACTTTCTCAGCATGAAAAGTCGACGGCACTTGCGCTATCGCCCCGGTCGCCGCAACGTGAGTTCGGGGAGCGACAGCCGATTCTGGGACCGAGGCTACTGGGACGTCTTTTTTCGGTTGCGTCGGTTCGCTGCTCGGAGAACGGAAATCGGTGGCGAAGTGCAACTGACTGCCGTCGGGAGAGACACGCAGGCGGGCCTGACATGTCTTGCACGATACCACGCGACCAGCGTATTCCGCACGAACGCGGAGAGGTGTGTGGCAATTCGGGCAATTCAGACGCGTTCGAACAACTGACGCAGATTCCATTTCACGCACGGCACCACGCAGGGCGCTTCGAAACTCGTCGGCCGATGAATATCGATCATCGGGCTTCGTCTTCATGGCTTTACTGAGCACGTTACGAAGCAATGTCGGCACATCGTCCAGATTGATTACGCGTGGAACCTCGCCGGTAATCATCTGATAGAGCGTTGCCGCCAGACTCCAGAGATCGCTGCGAGCGTCAGCCTGTGTTGCGTCCCGACGCTGTTCTGGTGCCATAAACTCCATCGTGCCCAGCACCGCGCCGGCCAACGTCTGCCCGTGATCGGCGCCGTTTTGTCGAGCGAGGCCAAAGTCTGTCAATTTCGGATGGCCGCGGCTCGTCAGGAGGATGTTCGCTGGTTTGATGTCGCGGTGGACGATACCTCGCTCATGGGCCAATGCCAATGCGTCGCACAACTGGCAGGAAAGGTCAATCGCTTGCTCGACGGGAAGTGGCCCCTCTTTCAGTCGATCATGGAGGCTCTTTCCGTCCACGAATTCCATGACGATGTACGGTCCTTCGGTGTCGCGGCCATAATCATGGACTTGCACAATGTTGAAGTGATTCAGCGCCGCGACAGCACGGGCTTCTGTCAGGAATCGGCTCAGCGCCTGTTTGCTCGCAGCCATCTCCCCGCGAATCCGCTTGATTGCCACTTTGCGCCGTAAACGCTTGTCCGTGGCGAGCAGCACCTCACCCATTCCCCCACGACCAATTGTGCCTTCGACGTCGTATCGCGATGTCAAGTCAGCTATTTCGAGGCCATCCGTAAATTCACCAAGGCCATTTGCCAAATCGGATATGGAAGAACCCGCGTCCCCACACGTCGATTGGTCACCAAGGCTGACTTCCCGCTCAGCATTTCGCTGATCGGAAACCTGGGTTACATCGCGGTCCAGGCTGTCTGAGTCGTCGTGCGGCATGGCCGAAAACCTTCTTGATCTGAACTCACGATTCGAGAAACACCTGTGACAACGGAAGCACTCGTAGCGGCCTGCCATGCACGGTCAGCTGCTGATCGTGGGCCAGCGGGATCATCTCACCCGCATCGACTAGCGCTCCGTCAACGGTCACATCGATTCCGGAGTACACATGCAGCCAGAACGAACGGCCAGCATGAATAATGCGCGCTGCCGGCGCGTCGCTGTTGATCCAATCCAGCACGATCGCGTCCCGGTGGTTTGATGAGCCCAGCAACACTTCGCGGAATAGAAGAACGTACTCCTCCATGTCCGCGAGGTTCCGCAATCGGCGGATACGGCATGCGTCGATCCCCGATCGCGCCGCCGTCTGCCAGAGTTGCGTGGGACGCTCTCGCAGCAGGCTGAAGCAGATTTCGTCCCAGGCAAGCTGCTCGTTCCGCTCGCGGCTGTTTGCCTTGCCGCCGAACAACTGAAGCCCGAGCGACAGGAAGTCGTCGCCGCCGAGAATCGGCGCAAGGTCGACCTGCAAGTCGAAGCCGACGTCGAGGGATCCGAGCAGCCTTTCCCCTTCGATCGCCGCGCAATCCAGTTCAATGCCCTTCGACGACCGGTCCTGAAGCAAGACTCCTTCGCTGCACAACTCCACCGCCATGTGGGTCCGCGAGATATTCCGCGAAAGTTGGTCGTGCTCCGGGCTACGAGGCAGAAACCGGGTGACGATGTCGTTGTCTCGATTTCGCCCCAGCGTCACGCGCCGCCGGGCAAACAAATGCACCCGCTTGCGATCTGGGAACTCGAGCGTCAACGAATCCAGTCGATCGCGCCGTCCGTCCCGGCGCACCCTGGGCAGCCGCTGCTGTCGGTCGAGATCCGGCTTCAATTCGTACTCGAACACCGAACGCGGAGCGGCCGGAAGGGGTGAATTGTTGTCGGCTGATGAACCGCCGCTCAGATTCTGCAGATTGATGAGGCTCTGGTCGCCGCCGCGCAACACCACTCGGCTGAAACTCCGCAGATCGTGCCCGTGCAGATTGACTACCGACTGACCGTCGCCCTCGATTTCCAACACTCTCGGGCCTGATGCACTGGCGGAAGGAATATGGAGCCGGATTCGCGTCCGGAAGAAACGGGGGTAGTCGCCAGCGGCCGCGCGGATCGTTGCCTCCACATCAATTATGTACTGGCCCGGCAGGCAGTCGTGACCGGACGAGGTCAATCGGAACGGGACGGAGAACGACCAGATGCCCTCTTGGTCGCGATGGGGTGTCAACAGCGGGTCATCCGAGTCGTGATCAAGTTCGCGATCGATGCGAATGGAGATCTGCGGTTCCCCGCAGTGCTCCGGGCAGATCAGGCTGAACGCGGGTCGTGCCTGGTGTCCCAATTGCGGCAACTCGCCCCAGTCAACGAGAAGTCGCGGGTGGACCTGCACTTGCTTGGGTGGGTCGGCCCCAAATCGGTCGATCAGCAGGCTCGACAGCGCACACTCGAGCACCGCGGCATCAACAGACTGGGACAATCGATGTTCCGTAACCGCGCCGCGGATTGCCTCGGCGCTTGGACTATCGCCCAGCGTGGCAGCGATGAATTGCTCAAGTTGCTCACGCACGATTCTCTCAAGTGGCGGAATCTCGGCCACGGCTTGCCTCCGGACAACTCACGTTGCGCCCACATCATCTTGAAGTATGCGGAATTCTCTTGGAACAACGAGTCAGGGAGTTGGCGGCGGTGGAGGTGGCGGCGG
>CAIPEB010000049.1 GCA_903863885.1 uncultured Planctomycetaceae bacterium
ATTGACTCGCAGGCACTTGGGCCCTAGATTCGCGGTTGTTCCGACTGCGCCCTATGCCGCCGGAGTGGCAGTCGTAACTAATTACGACGGCGCTCCGCCGGCGGGATAATTACAAAGTTGAACTAAACCGCTGCGCGGTGGCATTTTCTCTGTTGCTGCGCGGCGTTTCTGGCTCATTCTGAGCGTGGTCCACCTGTGCCGATTAAAGCGGTTATCCGGCCTTGCTAGCCGAGGGGCCTGCAAGCATCGTGGAAGAGTGTGAGACACGTGTCTCCTTCTCCTCTTCACGGTTTGCTGGAGTTTCTCCATGACGCCCCTGCGACAACGCTATGTCGAAGATCTGCAGCTCCGCAATCGGAGTCCTCGCACCATCGAGACCTATGTACGGCATGTGAGGGCTTTCGCAGCCCACTTCGGCCGCTCGCCGGAGCACCTCGGTGCTGACGAGGTCCGTGAGTATCAGCTCCACCTGCTGCAACGGAAGGTGAGTTGGAGCGCCTTCAATCAATGCCTTTGCGCCGTACGTTTCCTGTATGGTACGACCCTCGGTCACCCGGAAACGCTCGAGCGGCTCCGTTTTGGCCGCCGTCCGAAGCGCATCCCCCGCGTGCTCGACCGAGAGGAAGTCCGGGAGTTGCTCGCATGTACTCGCTGCCGGCAGCATTGTGTACTGCTGACGACGATCTACGCCACCGGCTTGCGGATCTCGGAGGCCGTGGCCTTGAGCGTCGCGGACATCGACAGTCGCCAGCTGACGATCTTGGTGGCGCGCGGCAAGGGGAACAAGCAGCGGTTGGTCCCGCTCTCCCCCAAGCTGCTGGAAGAATTGCGCGCCTGGTGGCTGACGCATCGCCACCCGCGGTGGTTGTTTCCCGGCAAGCGACCGGATCTGCCGATTCACGTTGCGCCCATCCAGAAGGCTTGCGAACAAGCGGCGGCCCGTGCGGGCCTGAAGCCTGGTGCGACGCCCCACACGTTGCGGCACACGTTTGCCACGGAGTTGCTGGAAGCGGGCATCGACCTGCTCACGATCCAGAAGATACTCGGCCACACCACGCTGCGCACCACGCTGTTGTACACCCATGTGCGGCGGGACCATCTGCAAGCGGCGGGGCGCGCGGCCAACCAGGCTCTGAACCTGCTCCCGCTGGACCAGTTGCGCAAGTCACGCTAGGCGAGATCATCCGCCGGTATGGCGGAGCTTTTTTCGAGCGGCAGGGTGCGCACCTCACGCCCCAGCAGCGCAAGGCCCTGGCGAGCCTGGGCGCTTGCCGTACGGTGGCCATGGGCGGGCATCTGCACGGCTGCACGGCCTGCGGAGCGACGACCCCCATGTACAATTCGTGCGGCGACCGGCACTGCCCGCAGTGCCAAGGCGAGCAGCGCGCGGCTTGGTTTGCAGCGCGACAGGCCGAACTGTTGCCGGTCGAGTACTTTCATGTCGTGTTCACGGTTCCCGATGAACTGACTCCGCTGGCGGCCGCCCACCCCCGGTGCTTCTACAACCTGTTGTTCCAAGCGGTCCGGGAAACGCTGCTCGAGGTGGCCGCGACGCCGCGCCATCTGGGAGCTCGCATCGGCGGCCAGATGGTGCTTCACACGTGGGGACAAACGCTGCAATTGCATCCGCACGTGCATGTGATCCTGGCGGGTGGTGGCTTGACTGCTGATGGCCAGTGGAAAGCGTGCCCCCGGAATTTTTTCCTCCCCGTCAAGGTGCTCAGCCGCGTCTTTCGCGGCAAGCTTTTAGCGATGCTTCGCCGAACGCACGAGTCCGACGGTCTGCACTGGACGGGCGGGCTCAGTCACCTCGCGCTGCCCGGTGGATTCGCCGCCTTTCTCCAACCGCTGTACAAGCGGGAATGGAATGTCTACGCCAAACCGCCGACGGGCAGCGCCGAGCAGGTGCTGAAGTACCTCGCGCGCTACACATACCGCGTGGCGATCAGCAACCGCCGCATCGAATCGCTCAGCGCCGATGGTCGAGTGACGTTCACGTACAAAGACTACGCGCGTGGCAATCGCGTACAGCGGATGACGTTGCCGGCCGACGAGTTCCTGCGGCGTTTCTCCCAGCACGTGCTGCCGCGGGGCTTCGTGCGGCTACGCGGCTTTGGGCTGCTGGCCAATTGCGCTCGCGAGCGGAACTTGGCCCGTTGCCGTGAAGCGTTGGGAGTCGGCCGGGTCGCTGCGCATTCCGCAGCCCTCGCAGGGGAGCTGCCTGCGGAACGGGACGATGCCACCACCCCTGCGTCGGAGTCGCAACTGCGCTGCCGGCACTGTGGTCGGGCTACGCTACGGCCGATATCCAATCTGCCCCGTCCCACCGTCCCCGAGTTGATCGCCCGCACCCATTCCCTCGTGCCGCTGGACAGTTCGTAATGTGCCGCTCCCCCTGGTCACCACTCGCCGCCGCGACCAGACGTCGTTCTGGGCAACGACCTGCGTGGCCGGAGCGTCTACAGCCCCGAACACCGCACGAACGATCCGGACAACCCTTCTCACCGCCCCCCGTGTTCTGGATTCATGTTCAGCGTGACATCCCGCATCCGTTCCCGCAGGGGCCGCACAACTCGCGTGACCTGCTGCGAATGCTTGCCCCGCGCCACGCCAGCCCGATACAATTGAACTCCAATGAATCGCCTGGATTGAAACAACGTCCATAGCGCTCCGCGGTTCAGTTCAACTTAGTTCTATATCGTCGGCTGCCGATGCCTCCCCCGCAATGGACAGTACTACTTCGGCAGCCGACGATATAGAACCTTTTACGTTATGCCAAGAAGCTCTCATGACTGACCCCATTTTACCCGGTATTCGCGAACTGGAGCAGCGACTCAACGTCTCGCTACATCCTCAGATTCACGAAATGTTTAGAGGCGAGGCAGGCAATCCAGCGATTGCCGACACACGAGCATTCCTTGCCGAAGCAGACGCTGCATGCCGCGACATTTCTGAATTGCCCAGCGATTGCGATTTTGGGGCCG
>CAIPEB010000050.1 GCA_903863885.1 uncultured Planctomycetaceae bacterium
CGATTGACGGGGTTATTCCCGCAGAAGACGTACTGGTTCAGTCCGCCGGAGATGCCGATGGGGTCATTCGACAGCCATCTGCCGGTGACGGCCACATACCAGCGTGCGCGGAAGTGATAGAGGCCGGTCTTCCAGGAGTATTCACGACCCTGCCAGCAGTAGCGGTTGCCGATGGCGGAGGTGGTCAGAGGCGCGCCGTTTCCGTCGGCCACTGTGGTCCGCCCCCAGGCATCGTACCGGTATTGCTCGACGATCTGGCCGGAGGAATTGACCAGCGCCAGCACGGAGTTGAGGTGATCCTTGATGGCGTAGTAGGTGTTCGTGGTCGTGCCATGCACCGTCACGGCCAGAAGGTTGTCGATGCCCGGCCCCCAGGCATACGACCGCACGAGCGCACCGCTGACATCGAAGTCGGCAATGACCTGCGTCCCCTCGTAGACGTGCCAGTTGGTCGTGCCGCCGGAGGCCGTCCACGCCTGCCTACCCAAGGCATCGTAACCGTAGCTTTCCGCCGTGCCACTGTTGGTCGCCACGGCAGTCAACTGGTACTGCCCATTCCAAGAAAGGCCGAGGGTCTGACTGTAGTCCTTGCCCTTGTAGGTGATATTGGTCAGGCAGCCGGCGGTATTGTACTGGCAGGTTCCATTCGTCACCACGCTCAACTTGAACGTGTTGGTGACGTACGTGGTGTTGCCCGCCTCGTCTCGGATCGCCGCATACACCTTCTGCGTGCCCAGTCCCACCGTCAGTCCATAGACCCAGAAGTTCGTGCCGTCCACCTCGGGCTTCAGTTTGCCGGAAACGCCGTTACTGACCCACAAGAAACCCCAGCGATCATCCAGGCGGATCGGTTCGCTGGAAACCCCTGCCACATCCACCCGGCCGCACAGGTCCGTCTCCGCCACCGACCACGAGGCGAGGCGGTTGCCCGAGCCCAGCGTGTAGTTGACCGTGATCAACACGTTTGAAGAAGCGTCGAGGATCGTCTTCCTCGTACGGTTCCCGGCAAGATCGAATTGGTACGCCTCGCAGGACAGCACCTGGCCGTAGCAGTCCAGCCGCGTCTCCCCGGTGAGGCGGTCGAGCGAGTCGTAGGAATACACGGCTTGGCCGCCATCCTCCATGGCTACGCTCCCCATCATGCCCGCCAGCGTATAACCGTAAGTCCGGCTCCGCAAGACTTGGTTGGACGCGGTTTTCCATGACACACTCGTCAATCGGTCCAGTTTGTCGTACCCGTAGGCGCCAGTCACGCCGTTGCTCAAGGCCAGCCCAGCAAGTAGGCCGTTTGCCGAGTCGTAGGACAGCGTTGCGCCGGCGTTGGCGGAACCGAGGCCCGACAGCCGTTCGGCGGCATCGAAGGAGCGGGACACCTGATAGCCCGTCCCGGTCAGGGCAATATTCGTCGCGTTGCCGACCGCGTCCAGCCCGTAATTCACAGTTTTGTCCACGGGGCCGCAGATCGAACGGGTCGCGATCAGGCGGTTCGCGCCGTCAAAGGAGTTCGATACCACGCCGACGCTATTTGATGCGGAAGCCAACAGTCCGTTCTTGAGCCAGCCGTACGTGACCGTCGTGTCGGGATAACTGAGGCGGTTGAGCCGTCCGCCGGAATCGTAGCCGAAGTTGACCAACGTTCCGTCGAACCGGGATATGGCGCCTGCCCTGTCGCCCAATACCCATGTTATCGCCATAGCCTGGCCCTCGAGATTGGTGACGGCGACCGGCCGGTCCTGGAGATCGAGCGTATAGGTTTCCACGGTCCGGTTGAGTTCGTCCCGGACTTTGACCACGTTCATCTGCTGGTCGTAGTCCATGCCGACCGTGGCCGCTTGGTTGCTCCCGCCCGCCGAGAGATAGCGCGTGGCCGAGGCCAGTTTCCGGGTCGGCAGCCACGTGAAGCGGTTGGTTCGCCCCGCCGCGTCCACGTGGTTGGTGACGTTCCCGATGGCGTCGAAGAAGAACCGGTCCATTGTGTCGTCCGGCCACGTGATCGAACGGACGCGGCCCAGTTCGTCGGGATCGAGGGCGACGACGCGGGGGACCATGGTCGGCGGATCGTTGGTCGTATTCTCGTGGCTGGGCAGGCGGAGTTCCTTGAGATGTCCCAGGGAATCCCAGCTCATCCAGTTCGTCGGGCCCGCCTGTGGTATGGCGCTGGTGGGGTTCCCATAGTTGTCGCTGCGATACTGGACCCAGTGTCCGTTGGCGTTGGTGACGGCGGCAAGGAGGCCATTGGTGGTGTAGGCGAACCACGTCTCCGCCGTCACGTTGCTCGCGGGGAATGATCGCACGGCGCATACCGCCCCGTTCGTATAGTCCATTTCCGTC
>CAIPEB010000051.1 GCA_903863885.1 uncultured Planctomycetaceae bacterium
AATTCGACAATCAGCGAGTGCGATTGAAACGCCGAGCCGAGGCCCGCAAGAACGACCGCCAATTGGACTTCGATCCGTACCGCTCGCACGTCGGTACTTCGGAAGGGCAGGTGGTCGCGGTGGCCATCGCCATCGCGTTTGCCCTGGTCTTTACCTTCGTCTTGTTGGCCAATCTACTCAGATAAGCTCGGGTGAACTGCGACGAGTAACGTGACGCGTTTTCAAATGACGAGACTCCGACCGCTGGCGGCCTGGCTATCAGTCGGAAACGCTTCGGGACATGCCGCCGTAATAATGTCGGAGGGTCGAAAGGGATCGGCGGCTGCAAATGATTGACCCGAAGACGATTGGGCCGTAGATTCGCGGATGTCCAGGCTGAGCGTTACTCCGCCGGAGTGGCAATCGTAACTGATTACGAGGGCATTCCATTGGCGGCAGAATTACCTATCCGATTGAAGTCATCGTCAAGCTAACACGAATGCGTTTCTCGTTGCGTCGCCTCCTGATCTTCACGGCCCTGATTGCTTTCGCAATCTGGTTCTTTCGCTCGGTGTACATTGGGCTCACGCAAATCGAGACCGCCGAATCCGTTGCGTCGGTTGACTGGCTGCCTGACTCCGCAACGAATGTCTCCTACTACCGTTCATACTTGAACACCGCGTACGAATTCGATATCGACGAATCCGAATTCCGTAAATGGTCTCGATGGGACATCACTGAGATCACCGAACCGGTGCAAATGTCGCGATATCTGGCCTTTTCGAAGCCTCGGCCGCAAGAACCGGTCAATCCGACGGAAGAAGAGCAGATCGCATTCACCAGCGAAAACCACGAACGTGGCATCACGATACGCAACGGTCTATATTACGGACACACCCAACGCAATGGCGGTGGTGTCTGGGTTGCATACGACCGCCAAACCGGGCGGGCTTACTTCCGATCTGCTCCGCGTTAAGCACGGACCCAATGATTGGCGGATAACCATCGGTTGCAACGGAGCGGCGGTGGTTCGCTTTTTCGTTTGCTTGCGAGTTGTTCGCCGCAGCCAGCTGAACCGTACCGTTCGACGAGCCGGAAAAGCGTCCCTACTCCACCGGCACCCACCCACCGTAGCACCCGATCTTCCGCATCAATCCCGTCTTCTCGGCTCGCCGTACATGGTGAGCGGCCCGCGACATGTCCTTCGTGCCGATGTGCTTGCAGAAGCCGACCAGATGCAGCGGATGATCGGACTGGCGGACCAACTCGCCGATGTCACGCCAGACCTTGCGGCGTCCGATGGCATTGTCGAGAGGCGGAATCGGCTTGGTGCGTAAGGCCTCGTGCAGACGCAACTCGCCGAAGTACTCGACGTGTTCGATCTGACCGGTCATGGCTGCCCGCGTGCCGATGGTGATCGAGACGACGGTCTGCTTTACCAGATGAGCGAGCTTCATGCGGTCGGCCTGCTGCAACTTCTTCCCGAGGCTGCCGGACTTGGCGATGACGGCCAACGATACCGGGCGGCCGATGCCTGAATCGCATTTCACACCACCCGTAACGCAGTGGTAGAATATCCGGTGTTCGTCAATCCAGTTCACATCTCCGCAAGTGTGATACTGCACGCAAGCGAATTGGAGTGACCATGCTCTCTGATAACCCCTATGCTTCCCCTCTTGATGCGACGTCCCGAAAGAAACGAAGGAAATGGCTCCTGGCCCTTGTGGGCGGTCTTTCGGGACTTGCAATTGGTTTTTTCTTTCTGTTTCAACCAATGGAGGTGACGCCCAGCGTTCTTCGATATCCAGTTGAGAACCTATCGGGTTGGATGCAACGCACCTTTATGCCTCACGACGACCCGATGGCAGCATTTCTGTTTGAGATCCCTCTTATTGTCATTCTGCCGACGTTTGTTGGTGTATTGACGGGATTTCTGTTGCAGGTTGTCTTGCCACAATCAAGGAGTTAGAAGGACGTCCCAATATCGTTCCCAGGCTGCAGGTTGTCGCCGTAGTGCACCGAAGCGACCATGCCGGGGCCAGCAGCAGAAGCCCCGAAGTTATTGTTTTGGGACGCGAGGGTGGAATGCGGATTGGTTCAACCGGTTTTCCTTCAGCACGGGCGGTGACCGCCGTATGAAGCATCGATTCATTCAATTCCGATTGCGATCGCTTCTTATTTTCTGTCTGGTTGTCGGCAGTCTGATCGGTCTTGGCAATCGTTACCTGGAAAACCGTCGGCACAGTAGAGAAGCTCAGATGGATCGCTTCATGCGGCAACTTCGCCTGGAGGTAGGACGGGACTGGATGATTCGGGGGTACAGACGCCAGGAACAAATCCTGACTTGGCCAAACGACGCGGAAACAAACGTCCGTGTCTCCCTGCAGGAGTAGAAATGCCACAATTCGCCGTACACCGGACCGTTGAAAATGCACAGAAACCGCCACTTGAAGTCGTCGTCGGTCATTCGTGCTTGGCCTGAGCGGCCGACGTCTGTGGGAATTGGAACAGTGTATCGTTTCCTTCCCGGTATCCAGGGCGTATCGGCGGCTTCCCTGCCGCCAACACGCTGGTTTCCACTATGAGTGGAGCAGGGCCGAACGCTTGCGGTCTCGATCCAACTCGTCCCAGTCCACAACAAGCGGCTCGCGATCCCGCTCGTAGGCAAGGGGACGCAACGGCACGAATCCCATCTGGCTGATGGTACGCTGGGACTCGCCGGTGGCGTCGGCAATCTGGCGGTCAAGTTCGGCTTGGGTCATGTGTGGGTCCTCATGGCGAAAGGGAACTGGCGGCAAGAAAAGAAAACGGCTCCTGCCCAACGAGGACAGGAGCCGCGGCGAACAGCGATGGTGAATTAAGCCAGGACGGTGCCGGTGTCCGCTCATTCACCGCACAGATAAGCGGTGAGTTCGTCCCGCACGGAAGCTTGTGCGGGTGTCAGCGGGCCGAGTCGTTCGAGAAACAACAACTCGCGAAGCACGGTCGCGGCGGCGTTGCGGCGATCGTTTTC
>CAIPEB010000052.1 GCA_903863885.1 uncultured Planctomycetaceae bacterium
CCCGCATTGCAGGAGGGTGAATCGGATTTTTCAAACACGTTCTGAGAGGCCTCGCATCCCAATGGACAACATCGCATTCACCTGGGCGTGATCTTCGAATTGGCGCACCCGCCATCGAAAATGTCGGCCCAGAGCCCGACTCCGCCCGTGTTGCGGTCCGTCAGCCGCTCAACCACCAGACTGGGCTCTGCGGAGTTGCTTACGAACACCCGCACCTGCATTGCCTCGACCTCGATCCTCGCGTGAAACCATCCGTCCGGATCGGGAACCGGATGGACGGCGTTTTCGAACACGCCCGGTTTCTGTTCGCGAAGCTTCTGCCAGGTGTTTTCAGGCCAGGAAATGTACGGCACAGCTCGTGCCTTGAAAGGCGGATCCGCACGGACATTGAAAGGGCGGAAGTAGATCGCCTCCAGCTGCCTGTGCGAATTCTTACCGCAGTAGAGATCATCCCAAAGCGATAGCACCTCACGGTCTCCTTCCTTCTTGCCTGCGAAGTCGAGACGACTCCATCATCGACCGTATTCAGCGGCCGGCCATCATATTCAACGGCCCATGTGTCATATGCCACGGGTGGCCAAACGCGGAAGACGGTTTGCCTGCCGAAATTCCCGCATCTACTGCCCCTGTTTCCTTTGGCACGATACTTGCGTTGAGATGTCGACATCATGACATCGGTATTGAGTATTTGTCGAAACAGTCCCCAACATGCCCAGCGCTGGCAGTTTCGCGGTCCCGTCTGCAGTTGCTAACCGAAAGATGGTTCATGCCTTCTAACCGTTCCTCGCTCCGAGATGCTATGCAGAATTCAAGACAGGAGAAATCAGGACCGGCACCTCGCCGCTACTCAGAACGGTTCCTGGAAATCCCGCATATTTTCGCGGAGCCGATCCCGTTCATGTGCCGCCTCGTCGTGTGGCGTTCAGCGTTGGGCGTTGGTCTGCTGGCGGCCTTGAGTGTTCTAGTTGGCTGCAACGGGGCACCGGCCAAGACGGCGGGAACCGGCTCGGCATCGGCCGTTACGCTGCTCAATGTCTCGTACGACCCGACTCGCGAGCTGTACGCGGAGTTTAATGAGGGCTTCACAAAGCAGTGGCGCGAGCAGTCTGGCCAAGTCGTGACGATTGAGCAGTCGCACGGCGGGGCGGGCAAACAGGCGCGCGCCGTCATCGATGGGTTGAAGGCCGACGTGTTGACGCTGGCGCTGTCGTACGACATCGACATGATTGCCGAGCAATCGGACTTGTTGCCCAAGGACTGGCAAAGCCGCCTGCCGAACAACAGCTCGCCTTACACCACGACCATTGTTTTCCTGGTGCGCCGGGGAAATCCCAAAGGCATTCGCGACTGGGGTGACCTGGCCAAGCCAGGTGTCCAGGTAATCACACCCAACCCTAAGACATCCGGTGGCGCCCGATTGAATTATCTCGCCGCATGGGGCTGGGCCGAGCGTCAACCCAATGGCGGTCAAGCCACGGCCCGGAAGTTGGTAACGGCGATCTATAAGAACGTACCTGTCCTCGATTCCGGCGCTCGTGGTTCCACGACGACGTTTGTGCAACGCGGCATCGGCGATGTCCTGTTGACTTGGGAGAACGAAGCGTTTCTCGCGGTCAATGAACTCGGACGCGACAAACTCGAGATCATCGTCCCCTCGTCGAGCATTTTGGCCGAGCCGCCGGTAACCGTGGTGGATAAGAACGCCAAGGCCCACGGCACTCGGGAAATCGCTCAGGCCTACCTCGAATATCTCTACTCGCCCTTTGGTCAGCGGCTGGCCGCGAAGCATTACTATCGTCCGACCTCGCCGGAACATGCCGATCCCGATGATTTGAAGCGATTCTCCAAGATCGAGTTCTTCACGGTGGATGAAGTCTTCGGTGGCTGGCGGCAGGCGCAAAAAACGCACTTCGACGACGGTGCCATATTCGACTCGATCTACACGCCCGGCGGGTAAGCCCCGGAACACGCCGCATTACCCACGAAATCCGAAAACGCTTTCGCCTCACGCCTTCAATTGCCATGAACCCGATTTCCAAGAATCGCCGATCGCCGAAGCAATATAGTGTGCTGCCCGGTTTTGGCTTGACGATGGGCTACACGTTGCTGTACCTCGGCTTGATTGTGTTGATCCCGCTGGCGGCGTTGTTTCTCAAATCGTCGCAACTCGGGTGGGACGACTTCTTGAAGGCGGTGGGCAATCCCCGTGTGGTCGCGTCGTACAAGCTGACGTTCGGTGCCTCGTTCATTGCCGCGACCGTCAATGCCATCTTCGGATTTATTGTGGCGTGGACGTTGGTGCGCTACCAGTTTCCCGGCAAGCGACTGCTGGATGCCATGGTCGACCTGCCGTTCGCGCTGCCGACGGCCGTATCGGGAATTGCCCTGACCGCCATCTACTCAGAGAACGGCTGGATCGGTCAGTACCTCGAACCGCTGGGAATTCACGCGGCATTTTCGCCGCTGGGCATCACGATAGCGCTGACCTTTATTGGTTTGCCTTTTGTGGTCCGCACGCTGCAACCCGCGATTGAGGACTTGCAGCGGGAGAATGAAGAGGCCGCAGCCAGCCTCGGCGCGAGTCGCCTGCAGGCCATGCTGCGCGTAATCCTTCCCGCGGTCATGCCGGCGCTGCTCACTGGATTCGCGTTGTCGTTCGCGCGGGCACTCGGCGAATACGGTTCGGTGGTGTTCATTTCCGGCAACATGCCCATGCGAACGGAGATCACCTCGCTGCTCATCATCTCCAAATTGGAGCAGTACGACGTCGCCGGCGCCACGGCGATTGCCGTGGTCATGCTGCTGGCATCGTTCGCTCTGTTGCTGGCAGTGAATCTGCTGCAATGGTGGAGTGGCCAGCGTTATCGAGGAGTCGCGTAACCATGTCGTCCGGAGTGACCAACACGACTGCCCACACGGCGCTTACCGCTCGCGGATTGCCGGCGAAACGTCTGCGTTTGGCGACCGAGGAACCCGACTGGGTGCGCTGGTCGCTGATCGCAATCTCGATCGGCTTCCTGACTCTTTTTCTATTAGTGCCGCTATTGGCAGTGTTCGCGGAGGCCCTGCGCAAAGGGCTGGGCCCGTATTTCGCCAGTTTTGCCGATCCCACGGCGCTGTCTGCCATCCGTCTGACACTGCTGACGGCGGGAATCGCGGTGCCCGCCAACCTGGTATTTGGCCTGGCTGCTGCTTGGGCCATCGCGAAGTTCGAGTTCTTCGGCAAGAGCATCCTGATCACCTTGATTGATCTGCCGTTTGCCATTTCACCGGTGATCTCGGGTCTGATCTACGTATTGCTGTTCGGCATGCGGGGTTGGCTCGGACCCTGGCTGAGCGGGCACAACGTGCAGATCATCTTCGCCGTTCCAGGGCTTGTGCTGGCCACCGTCTTCGTCACGTTTCCGTTTGTGGCGAGGGAGTTGATTCCGTTGATGCAGGAGCAAGGAACGGAAGAGGAGCAAGCCGCGGCCGTGTTGGGAGCCAGCGGTTGGCAGATCCTGTGGCGAGTCACGCTGCCCAATGTGAAATGGGCGCTGTTGTACGGCGTGATTCTGTGCAACGCCCGCGCGATGGGAGAGTTTGGCGCGGTCTCGGTCGTCTCCGGACACATTCGGGGAAAGACGAATACGATCCCGCTGCACGTCGAGATTCTCTACAACGAATACAACTTCGTGGCCGCTTTCGCAGTGGCTTCCCTCTTGGCACTTCTGGCCATCGTCACGTTGGCGGCCAAGAACGTCGTCGAATCGCGGATTCGACGGGAATTGCAACAGACGCTTGAGCCGTCAACGGCAGAAGCCTAATAGCATGAGCATTGAAGTCAAACACATCTCCAAGACGTTCGGCGACTTTACCGCCCTGAACGACGTGAGCCTGCGTGTAAACGATGGAGAACTCGTGGCCCTGCTGGGGCCGTCGGGATCCGGCAAGACCACCCTGCTGCGCATCATCGCGGGCCTCGAGACACCTGATCCCCGTGCGGACAGTGCAATTCTGTTTCACGACAGCAGCGTCAGTGGCCAGCCAGTCGGCAAGCGCCAAGTCGGCTTCGTGTTCCAGCACTACGCACTGTTTCGTCACATGTCGGTATTCGAGAACATCGCGTTTGGGCTCCGCGTGCGTCCCCGCCGCGAGCGACTGGCCAAGTCGGAAATTCAAGACCGAGTCCATCACCTGTTGAAGCTGATTCAACTGGACGCTTTTGGCAATCGCTACCCCTCTCAGTTGTCGGGAGGGCAGCGTCAGCGAGTCGCCTTGGCTCGAGCGTTGGCGGTCGAACCGAAGGTGCTGCTGCTCGACGAACCGTTCGGGGCCTTGGACGCCAAGGTGCGACAAGGCTTGCGCGCGTGGCTGCGGAGACTCCATGACGAGATCCACTTGACCAGTGTGCTGGTTACGCACGACCAGGAGGAGGCCTTGGAAGTCGCCGATCGGGTTGTCGTGATGAACCAGGCTCGTATTGAACAGGTGGGTACTCCCGAGGAAGTGTTCCATCGTCCCGCCAGCGAGTTCGTCATCGAGTTCCTCGGGCAGGTCAACATCTTTCATTCGCGGGTCCGAAACGGCAGCGCCCGTCTGGGAGAGATGACCTTCGATTGCCCCAGTTACCCGCATCCGCAGGAACGCCCAGCCACGATCTACATGCGGCCCCATGAGTTGGATATCAAGCGGCAGCAGAACGGTGTCCCCAGCCTCGAAGCGGAGGTCGTGCGAGTGAATCCCGCCGGGTCGATCGCCAAGATCAGTCTCGTCACGCGCGACGGCCATGAGGTGCAAGTTGATCTGAGCCTTGAACGGCTGCAGGAACTGAATCTCGGCGAGGGCGAAACGGTCTTCCTCTATCCCAAAAAGGCCCGCGTGTTTGTCCCGCATTATGTCATTTAGCGGCCGTTACAGAACGTGGCCATCCCCCGAGCCAAGAGTCGTCTTCATGAGCCCTCAGTTGATTTACGCCGGTTGCCTGCACAATGAAATCCACCGGTGTTTGGCGGTGTCGCTTTCGTACAAGGTGCAATTGTCCGCTCACTGCCTTGCTTGCTGAATTCCATGCTCCGACCTGTAGTCGGACCAAGGTATTGCGGTGCCATGTGTTGCCGCAGCCAGTGATCGCCGAATCTGTAGTTCGGTAACCGTTTTTCGTTGTCCATTGACACTTGAGAATTTGAAGGGATCAGACTGTGAAACGTTACGTGAGGGTGAAACACTCCGGATTTACGCTCGTCGAGTTGCTTGTTGTGATAGCCATCATCGGCATTCTGGTTGCGTTGCTATTGCCGGCGGTTCAAGCGGCCCGCGAGGCTGCTCGCCGCATGAGCTGCTCGAACAACCTGAAACAGATTGGTCTGGCGTTCTACAATTTTGCTGACTCACGCAAGCAGCTCCCCACCAGCTTGCGGCCGCCATCCAACGTCGCCGGATCGGGGGAGCAGAGCCGTGTATCGGTGCTTACGGACTTGCTGCCGTTCCTGGAACAGTCCGCAATCTTCGACCAATACAATAAGACGATCAACTGGAACCAAGGCAACAACCGAGTGCTGGGCACGACGCGAATCGCCTCGTTCATCTGCCCGTCAGATCCGGATGGCGGCGCTCTCGACACGGCTCCTCCGGGGAGTGTCGCCCAATTCATACCGGCAAGTGCCGCGAGTACCGACTACTCGCCCATTTACGGTATTGCACCCGGAGTCTTTACCCAGACGCTCGGCCTGCCCAAGCCTCCGGAAATGTATGCGGACCCGTCAGAGATCTTCGTCGGGGTTTCTCCTCCTTACACTTACGTGCGCGGGTTCTTCCCGAAGAATGCAACCATCAACCCTGTCACGGGACTGCAAACAGTCAAGGGAGCCGGGTTCCAGAATGTGGTCGATGGATTGTCCAATACTTTGGCGATCGCCGAGTGCGCCGGGCGTCCATTTGTCTATGTGAACAGAAAGAAATTGGCGGGCGGAAACGCTTTGACCGATCCCGATCCGGCGTCGACCAGCACCGATCGATTGAATTCCGGTGGATGGACTCGGCCGGCCAGCGACATCATCCTGTTCGGAGCGACAAGGGCTCCAAACGGCGTCCTTGGCGGCGGTGTGGCATTCAATTCGACGAACGGTCACAACATCAGAGGCCTGACCTACACGGCACAGGGTATTGCTCAGACAATCCTCGGAACACCCATTGGCATCCACGGCACGGGAGCACCCTTCTCGCTCCACCCGGGCGGAGCGCAGTTCACACTGGGCGACGGATCTGTGCGTTTTATCAGCGACAACATCAGCCTTGCCGTATTTGTCAGCTTAGCCACACCTGCTGGCGGCGAAGTTGTCGGCGATTTCTAGCCGTTGCAGTCCACACTGCACCGGTTCTTCAGGCCGAATGTGCAGATCTTCGATTTGGTTCTCATGACATGTTTTGGAGTCTGATAATGTCGTTAGGGTCTCTGAGCAAGAACCGTTCAATCGTCAGCGTAGGTTTCCTGGGTGGAGTTGTGCTTGCGTCGGCCTTGTGCGGATGCGGTAAGGGAAAGGATCCGTGGGACACTACGGTCCCCGTCTCCGGAGTGGTCACCTTAATGGGACGCCCTGTCGCGAACGCGGACATCGCGTTGTTCCCGGAGGACCCGGCTGCCCCGAGCACGGTGCGGCCAAAAGCCAAGTCCGCGGCCGATGGGAAATTTGTCGTTTGGACGTATGTTGAAGGGGACGGTGCGCCAGCGGGAAGCTATAAAGTCACCGTCGTTCACCAAGAGGTCGGTGTTTCCAAAGACACCATAGTTGCGAAGCCGAATGATCTTCCGGAGAAGTACGCCAAAGTCAACACGACGGACTTAAAGGTCCAGGTTGTGGCCGGACAGACGGAAATCCCTCCCTTGGAATTGCGTCAGTGACCGTCCAATGAGGCCCCATTCAGCTGGCATCGCCGCCGGTGACAAACGGACCGGCGGCGATGTCAAGCCGCACATCGTTCATCCGGAAATTCACGTGGTTACCAATTACGGAAGTCTCTCCGATCACCACGCCTGTTCCGTGATCAATGAAGAAATGCTGGCCGATCACGGCCCCAGGATGGATGTCGATGCCCGTTTCGCGGTGAGCCCACTCGGTCATCATGCGCGGTATGAAGGGCACCCCGAGCCGATACAACTCGTGAGCCAGTCGATAGACGGTGACCGCTTCAAGACCCGGATAGCAGAGAATCACATCATCCGGACCGTGACACGACGGATCGCCGTCGTAGGCCGCCTGAACGTCCGTCGCCATCCGGCGGCGAACAGCCGGGATTCTGCTCAGGAAAATCCCGGTGATTTCCTCGCCCCGGTCCCGATGCACGTCCAACTCGCTCGGGTTCGATGAACTGCGACTTCTTTACGAAATATTCGACACGTTGAGATTGGCGCGAAATCTGCATCACTTTCGCGATCAAACCGAGCCGCACACACTCCCTTGAAATGCAAAGGCCAGCCAGGTAAATGCAACCGACAGCCAGATCTTTTACTGGCTTCGGCCTGCAGCGATTGCCTGTCCGTGGCGAGTCGATGCCAAAACCTCTTCATTCCGTCAGCGTCAAAACCCGCTCAGATTTGCCGGGGCTTTGGCGATTCGCAAGTCTGAGCCGCCGCACCTTCGAGAACCGGCGACGGCGGCACGCAAGATGCAGGCAGTTTACGACGCTCCACGGGTGCGTAGGTCCAGTACCGAGCAGCGTTCAGCTCGCACTGCGCGGCGGGCGAAGGATCCTCCATGAGGTCGGGTTCGACGAGCCTTCGTAAGGTGAGTCGAACTCGGCCAACTATTGGTTTCATTGTCCGCCGCACGAAACGTGCGACCTCGCGGGCCAGCGTGCTGTCGGTATGCGGCCGCGCCGCGTGTGTGGCCAAGTCGAGTTCTTCATCACCAGGGAGGAGATTCATGGCATCGGGTGACGTCACGCGCGAAGACCTGCCCGCGAACCCCGCATTGCGCCGTTTTGACGACGTTCGGCAGTTGATTGCGAACCCGGACAATCCGACGCCGCTGGTTGCCTTGAAGCGACTGTCGGCGCGCGACGGGTTTCAACTCTACGCCAAGCTGGAGTGGTACAACCCGTTCGGATCGATCAAGGATCGAACCGCTTACTACTTGCTGCGCGGAATGGAGTCGCGGGGAGAACTTGACGGCAAGAACCTGGTCGAGCCAAGTTCGGGTAATACGGGCCTGGCACTCGCAGCCATTGCCGCATTGATGGGAAAAAAGATCGCGGTGACCATCCCGGATGGCGTGCCCGAGGAAAAGAAGATCCTGCTGCGCATGCTCGGCGCCGAGGTCTGGGCAACGCCGGACGACCTTTGCCCGATCAACCACCCCAAGGACGGCGCGATCGCTCTGGCGCAATCGTTCATCAACGGCGAGGCAACCCGCAGTCACTATGCGATGCCCAATCAGTATGAGAATGCCGACAACGTCAAGGCGCATTACGAAACCACGGGCCCGGAAATCTGGCGTCAGACCGATGGCCGGATTCAGCATTTTTTCGCGGGCTTCGGCACGTGCGGCACGATTTCGGGGACGGGGCGATATCTGAAGGAACAAAACCCGAATATCAAAATCATCGCGATCGAACCGCAGAAAGGCCATCGCCTGCCCGGCCTGAAGAACCTCCAGGAGTCGAAGCCGCCGGGAATTCTCGATCGCAGCGTCATCGACGAGGTGATTCGCGTCACGGACGAACCCGCGTACGAGATGACCAAGCGGCTTTTCCGTGAGGAAGGACTGATGGCCGGCCCGTCGACGGGTGCAATCGTGCACGCGGCCGTGGAATTCGGCAAGAGGCACGAAGGCGTCGCAGTGGCGATTGCCTGCGACAGCGGGCTCAAATATACGTCCTTCTTCCGCGATATACTCGGGAGCGAGGGGCTGCCCGGCGTCTGAAAAGGTGTTTGGAAATTCACTCGCCCCTTGGAGGTCGTGCGGTATAGGGACCATTTGGCAATA
>CAIPEB010000053.1 GCA_903863885.1 uncultured Planctomycetaceae bacterium
AATACGACAGCTCCCGCGCTGCCGAAGTCCGCTGAATAGTCCTTAGCCGCATGATAACAATTACAGCGCCTCACTCATTGAGTGAGGCGCTGTTGTTTCGAAGGACAGCCGTCAATGACTGCAGCTCACGCCCCCGCCCGGCGCGCGATGTAACAGCCGCCGGTCCTACGGGCGAAAGCCGGCCGGAAGGTGCAATTCGTTTTCCTTCGTGGAGGCCACTTCGGGAGACGTGCCCGAATCCCAGCGAATGGGCTCGCGTTTTCCGTCCGGGTATATCGATTCGATAGGCTGCCAGACCACGTCCACGGCGTCGGTAAAGAGATCGCCAATGAGCAGATCCGTGACCTTGCCCTTCAGTTCCGGGTACTGGCGAACGAACCGGCCGAAATTAAACCCCTCATAGTACTCACATACCAATCGGCGCATGCGGTCCACACCCTGATTGAAGGCCGGGCCCCATTTACCGAGTTGAGCGCCGCTGACGTCACCGCTGGCCAATCCTTCGCACACGGCGTCGGCCGCCTGCTCGCCGGATCGCAGGGCAAGCAAAACGCCCGACGAGTAGAGCGGATCCAGGAAGCCAAAAGCATCTCCGATCAATACCCAGCCGTCGCCGGCGCATTGTTTCGACCGGTACGAATAGTCCTTCGTGGCGAAATAGCCCGTCATCCGCGTGGCATTTGCAACCCGCTCCTTCACCACGGGACACCGCTCGACTTCCTCGATGTAGGTCTGTTCATGGCTTCCGCGCCCTTTGAACAGATAGTCAAACGGCGCAACGACGCCTACGCTCAACGTGTCGTCATGCAGCGGAATGTACCAGAACCAGCCCTGCTTGTTGGCCGTCTGAAGCACTACGGTGGCCCCCTCGTCACGCCCCGTGTCGCGATACGCGCCCTTCCAGTACGTCCAGATCGCCCCCTTGTTCAACAGCGGGTCCCAAACCCGCAGTTTCATGCGATTCTGAATAATCCCGCTCTGGCCGCTCGCGTCCACAACCACCTTGGCTCGGACTTCCCGTGCGGGCCCGTCGCCGCTCTGCACACGAACACCTACGGCCCGGCCTTCTTCAAAGAGCACATCGAGAACCCGCACTCCCTCCTCTGCATCAACGCCATGCTCGCGCGCGTTGTTCAGCATCATCAAATCGAACTCGCTCCGCACGACCTGCCACGTCTGTGAACATTCGTGCGGCTTGTTGTCGTGAAAATAGAAGGGGGCCGAGATCTTCCCCGTCGAATTCACGAACTGCACGCTGAACTTCTTCACGAAGTGGCTCTGCTTCATCTTCTCGAGCATGCCCAGCCGCTGCAAAACCCAATAGGTTTCGGGGATTAGCGACTCGCCGATATGGAACCGCGGAAACCGCTCCCGCTCGAACAACTTGACGCGATAGCCTCTCTGGGCAATCAACGTCGAGGCCGTCGATCCGGCCGGGCCGCCACCGATCACCACAACGTCCGCAGATTCATTCGCTGGAGATGCAATCATGGCATCCTCGTGGTCGTGTCTTTGTTTTTTTCGTCCATTACCTGAGCCTGAGCCCGCACAGATTTTGGGGGATCGAGTTCCGCGCAATCGTGGCGGGTCCCCGGTGCGGCAAAGATCTCGCGATTTGCCGACGCTGCTCCCCAACGGACCTCAAACCTTAGAGCAGTGTAGAAACACATCGCGATTTGCCCAGTACATCCGGCATCAGGCATCCGGCATCAACTCTGCCCCCCTTGCAGAGGAGACGCTCGTCTTCGCTCGGCAACGACATTGCCCCCCGGATTATTGACCATTCGGCCGCTGCCCGATCATCATAGGGCCTTAACTGGATTTCCAAACGGACTTGAACGATGCACGCTTATTGTACCCTGACGCTTCTGTTCTGGTCGGTCTGCGGCGCGGCCGCACCGATCGGGAGTTTAAGAACACTTGAAGACCAGTTGTGTTCGGAGGATCCTGCGGCGCTGGTCGTTGCCGCCCGATCTCAGGGGGATGCGGCTCGCGGCGCTATCGTATTCCATCAACCTCACGTGGCGTGCACGAAGTGCCACTCGGTGGACGACTCGCCGAACCCGCTCGGTCCCGATCTCACCCGACTGCCGCCGGAGACGACCGATCAGCATCTGGTTGAATCGGTGCTTTTTCCGTCGAGAGTGATTCGACAGGGATACGAAAGCCTGAATGTCATTACGGCTGACGGACGCAACCTGAGTGGAATCCTCGCCGAGGATACGTCGAAGGAACTGGTGCTTCGCGACGTGCAGAATCCGGGCAAGACGCTGAGAATCGACAAGCAGGATATCGAGGAGTACGCCAAACAGTCCTTATCCGCCATGCCGATCGGGCAAGTAGCGCAGCTCACAAGCCGTCAGGAGTTTCTCGATCTTATTCGCTACCTGATCGCCTTGCGCGAAGGCGGCCCGGCGCAGGCCAAGGCACTGCAGCCGCCGCCTTCGGCATATGCGCTGCGCATCCCCGAGTATGAGCAGCATGTCGATCACGCCGGGTTGATTCGCGACCTCGACAGCGACGCATTTGACCGGGGCGAGGCGATCTACAAGCGTGTCTGCGTGAATTGCCACGGCACAAAGGACCAGCCTGGCTCTTTGCCCACGTCGCTCCGGTTCGCCTCCGGGCAATTCAAAAGCGGCAGCGATCCGTACACGATGTACCAGACGCTGACTCGCGGCTTCGGCATGATGGTCCCGCAAACGTGGATGGTGCCCCGGCAGAAATACGACGCGGTTCATTACATCCGCGAGACCTACCTGAAGCCGAACAACCCGACGCAGTACTTTTCGGTAACTCCCGCGTACCTTGCCACCCTGCCAACCGGCGATACGCGAGGCCCCGAACCGGAAGTGATCGAACCGTGGGTCACCATGGACTACGGTCCGAGCCTGATCAACACGTACGAAGTCGGTTCGGACGAGACGAATTATGCCTACAAGGGTATTGCGATGCGTCTGGACGCCGGGCCCGGCGGTGTATCGCGAGGATCGGCCTGGACGATATTCGACCACGATACCTTGCGCATCGCGGCGGATTGGGTCGGCGAGGGGTTTATTGACTGGAACGGCATCCATTTCAACGGTCAGCATCAGGTCCATCCTCAAATCGTCGGAGACGTGGAACTTGCGAATCCGACCGGACCGGGATGGGCAAATCCGGAGACCGGTTCGTTCGATGATCCGCGAATCCGAGGGCGAGACGGCAGGCCATACGGACCCTTGCCGCGAAATTGGGCGCATTATCAGGGCCTCTACCACCGCGACGTCGCCTCGGTAGTCCGATACACGGTGGGCGAAGCTCAGGTCCTGGAGACTTCGGGAGTCGTGAAAGGGGATGCACCTCTGTTTTCCCGCACGTTGAACATCGGTCCCCGATCACGCCCGATGCTCCTCCAGGTTGCGCACTTCCTGGACATGCAGGCGAGCTTCAACGTCTCGAATGCAGCGGGCGAGGTGCCCGCGCATGTCGCTCTTGTGGTACCCCAGTCCGACTCCGCCGCCATCGGAGCGGTGGCATTTGACGGCAAGACCAGGCTCGACGTGTCAAAATCCGAGGACTTCGATTTATCGCACGGCGACTTCACGATCACCGCGCGCATTCGCACCAGGGCCGGCGGTGTCATCTTTGCCAAGACTCACCCGGGCAAACGCTGGGTTCCCGACGCCAAGGCGTTCTTCATCAGAGACGGCAAGCTCTGTTTCGATATCGGCTGGGTGGGTTGCGTCCAATCCGAGCGATCGATCCACGACGGCCAATGGCACAACGTTGCCGCTGCCTGGAAGAAGGCCGATTCGACGCTCAGCCTCTACATTGATGGCCAACTTGACGGGAGCGGCAGGCTGGGTACGAAGGGGGACGATGTGCGGCACGTGGTCCGCATCGGAGCCGGTGCGCCCGACTTCCCGCAGCCGGACAGTTTTCTCAAGGGCGAACTCGCAGAGGTGCGTTTTTTCGCATCGCGAATTGCGCCGGAGTTGCTGGCCGAAGCAACGACCGGCGAAGGAGGCGCCGCCCCCAAAGCCCGTTGGAAGTTTGCCGGCGAACTGAAGGGCAAGGTCGCTGACGTCACCGGTTCCGGTCACGACGCGGCCGTCTGCCGCGAAACCCCCTCGCATTTCAATCGCGGTCTCCTGGCGGCCGCATTGGTGCCACCGGTCCCGGGAGCGGAGTGGCGGTACGAAGACGGGAATCTCCGACTGGCACTGCCGGCCGGCCCGGAGCCGATTCGCTTTACCGTTTACACTTCCCGACCCCGCAGCGGCGAGGATTTCCAGGCGACTATCGCGTCCGTGCGCCCGGATGATGCACGGCGAGATCTGGAACCGATGACTCATGGCGGCGCGCGCCATTGGACAGAAACGCTGACAGCGACGGTGCAGATGGGCAAGGACGACCAGCCCTTCGCCGTGGACGTGCTGACTCATCCGGAGAGCAATCCGTGGCTTGCGCAGGTGCGGCTCACGGGCCTCGATTTCTTCGCCGACGGCAATCGGGCCGCGGTCTGCACCTGGGACGGTGACGTGTGGCTGGTCACCGGTCTGTCCGGTCTGCCGGCGCATGGCGCAACGGGCGGAGACACGCCCGCGAGTCCGACTCTGACCTGGCAACGCATGGCATCAGGCCTCTTTCAGCCGTTGGGCCTGCGCATCGTGCGGGAGCAAGTCTACGTAACGTGCCGCGATCAGATCGTGATCCTGCACGACCTCAATGGGGACGGCGAGACCGACTATTACGAGAACTTCAACAACGACCATCAGGTGACCGACCATTTCCACGAGTTCGCGATGGGATTGCAGACGGACGCCGCCGGCAATTTCTACTATGCCAAAGGCGCGCGCCACGCACTCCCCGCACTCGTGCCTCATCACGGGACGCTGCTTCGCGTTTCCCCCGACGGATCGCGAACCGACATCCTGGCGAAGGGCTTTCGAGCCCCGAACGGCGTCTGCGTGAATCCGGACGGCACGTTCTACCTGACCGACCAGGAAGGGCACTGGACGCCGAAGAACCGTATCAATCTGGTCACCGAGGGCGGCTACTACGGCAACTGGTGGGGCTACCACGATATCACGGATCCGTCGGATGCCGCGATGCAACAGCCGGTGGTCTGGATAACCAACGCCGTCGATCGCTCTCCTGCGGAATTGATCTGGGTCGATAGTCCCGCTTGGGGGCCGCTGCGCGGAGCGCTGTTGAATACGTCCTACGGCTACGGAAAACTGTACGTGGTTCCGCACGAGACGGTGGCCGGTCGGGTCCAGGGAGGCGTCTGCGAGTTTCCGCTTCCGCCTCTGCCGACGGGAATCATGCGGGGAAGGTTCCATCCGCGCGACGGACAACTCTACACATGCGGCATGTTTGCCTGGGCGGGAAATCAGACGCAACCGGGCGGAATCTACCGCATCCGTTGCACGGGAAAGCCCATGCACTTGCCTGTCGGGCTGCATGCCTCGCCCGGCCATATGGCAGTTACGTTCACCGAACCGCTCGACCCGTCGTCCGCCGCGCCGGTGTCGAAATTCTCGGTGAAGGTCTGGACGCTGAAGCGATCAGAGATTTACGGCTCGGACCACATCAACGAACATCCGCTGGAGATCACGGCGGCGCGGATCGCCGAAGACCCGCGGACGCTGATACTCGACATTCCCTCGCTCGAACCGACGTGGTGCATGGAAATCAAGTACACGCTGAAGGCCGCGGACGGCACCGAGTTTCAGGGCATGATTCACAACACGGTCCACGCTTTGTAGATATCGGCCAGTCCGGCCGCCTCGGCGTCCCCTGCGTGAATCACGACTCGATACTTCAGCGTCACGGATTGCCCGGCCGCCAGTTGCCAGGATTTTTCCTGGAAGTTCAGTGGAGACGGCGACGCGAAACCGTAGTCGCGAGTGAACCAGGGAGTCGGCGCCCATGGATTCTTCGGGTGGTCGAACAGCGCAATTCCCTCGACGATATCGCCCGGCAGACCGGCGCGCCGTCCCGAAAAATCGCACCAGGCGGATGGTTTGCCGAACGTCGCCTTTTCGCCGCTCAGACCTTCGGCATTGACGAGGCGCCCGCCGCCGGCGGGCGTGAGATCTCCGGCGGCCCGCATTGAGAACAACGAATGGTTCGTCTTGGCAATCGTGACGTCCTGCACGGCCCGCCATTCAATCCCGATGTCGATGAAACGCAGAGTCGGTCCAGCAATCGTTATCACAATGCTCCGCTGGTCATTCATCACAATCGGACCGCCCGGCTTCTGCCAGTCGCATGCATCGAGGATCTCGACGGACTTCTCCGTCGTCGCGCCCAGCTTGGGACCGTTCGACAGGATCTGTCCCCGATCGTAATCCTCCTGCCAGTAGTTCCCGTCATTGACCCGATCGCATCCAAAAAACAGCGACCTGTGGTGCGGATACGGCAGCGAAGTCTCGCTGGTGACCGACAGTCCGCTGACCGGACCGGCCAGCGGATAGAGATACGGATATTTCTGCGATCGGTGCGCGCGGTAACAGGTGACGGGACGGTTGTCCCAGCGAACCCAGATCTGCGGGCCCAACTGATACGTCGTCAGTCCCGCGTTCTCGGCGGCGACCCCGGCGGTTTCCGTTTTCTTTTCGGCAGCCGACGACCTATTCACTGCGCCGGCGGCCATCAAAGTTCCGACAGTGGCAGACGCCATGAACCTGCGGCGGGAGACGGAGTCGTGACGCATGGGAAACCTCGCGGCAAGAAGGAATGTCCTGAAAGTTCTCGCAGTTGCAGAATCCTCGATGATGATAGTTCAATTCAGGGTTCCCCGCACCCGGCGCTCCGCCGGAAGTGCAGCAGGCCGGAAGCGGCGGGCAACCGCTGATCCTCCGCAGGCGGCCTCGCCCCGAAATGTCTACAGCGACACGCAGGGACACCCGTCGGCGAGAAACTCGACAAGTTTGGCGCCACCGACCACCTTCGCTCCAGGGACGAGTTGCTGTTCGTCCAACTGCCGCCGCGTGAAGCACGAGGAGCATACATAGAGCCTGCCGCCGCCCGCGATGAAGCCGCCGATCATCTCCGCCAATGGAGCTGAACCCGCATCGTGGATGCCGTCGGCATAGCCTTGCTGCGAGAGCCGGACGCCCTCCGAGACCAGAAATACGAGCGTATCCTTCTCGGACCCTAGTGCGGCATTCGCAATGACAAACGCGGCGGTCGCCTTGTCGCCCCCGTCGCGCGCACAACTCAGGGTAACGCAGAATCTCGACGACATGCTCAGTCCTTCCGTTGAATCCAGTAGTCGGGGTGCTGTCCCAGCAAGAGGCGGTGACGCGTCAGCCGGCACCACGCGGGGATGTCTTCTTTTGCGCCGACGTCTCGCGAAGTCAGTTTGAGCACGGCTCGCGGAGGCAAACCTATCATCCGCAGACGCAGCATCAGGATCAACTCCCCGCACGACATGTCCCCGGCGTCCCAGACGTCGTCGGCTTTCCATGCGGCTGCTGAGACGTCTGCCGGCGCGGAATCGTCCGCTCGAGGCGCGTCAGGCGATTCCGCTGAAGCTGGCTCGTCGTGCGGCCAAAGGCACGCCGGCATTTGTCCGGCCGGAAACCCTTCGCGGAGGGATTCCAGCTCCCAGACTTCACCATAACAGTCCCGGCGCTGAAAATGCGAGGATAGTTGGTCACGCAACTCGGACCGAGTCGTGCCCATCGTCCGAGCCAGACAGCAAACGCAAAGTGGCTGCTCCGTACCAGAGGCGATGTTGAAAAGCAGTTCATGACCGCAGAGCGAGTGCTCGCATTGCGGACAACGTAACCCGCGCAGGGCATCCACTCGCCGCAGAAGCCGCTCGGCCGTAGGTTCGCTGGAATCGACTGAGCCGGACATGCTTGAAAGCAGGCACGCTGGATCGATTAGAAAATCAAGGGCTTTCCAACACCCACTGCGTCGCCGTGCGCACCAGTTCCATCGAATTCTGCAATTGCAGCTTGGACTTGATGTTCTCGCGGTAGCGCTCGACGGTCTTCGGGCTGAGGTTCATTTCGACGGCGATTCGTTTGGTGGAAAGCCCCTGCCCAATCAGCCGGAACACCTGCAGTTCCCGATTGGAGAGTCGATCCATCGGCGAGGTCGCCTCTTCGATACCCGTGCCGACATTTCGTTTCAGGAGACGCTTGGTCATGCGTTCGCTCAGATAGACCTCGCCCCGCAAAACGGCACGAATTCCGCGAATCAGGTTCTCGGTCGCCTCCTGCTTGTTGATGAAGCCCAACGCCCCGGCCTGCAGCACTCGATCCGCGAACAAGTCTTCATCCAGCGCTGAAACGACGAGGATCTTGATGTTCGGTCGCTCCAGGCGGACCTGCTTGATCAGATCCATGCCGTCGCTGTCCTTCAGCCGCACGTCGA
The DNA here is from genome assembly GCA_903863885.1 of uncultured Planctomycetaceae bacterium. Lineage (GTDB taxonomy): Bacteria > Planctomycetota > Planctomycetia > Pirellulales > Pirellulaceae > CAIPEB01. Next base: position 8,377 of record CAIPEB010000053.1, read on the forward strand.
CGATGATGAGGTGGGGCACAGCCTGACCGATTCGCGCAATCGCTTCCGCAGTGGAAGCGGCCTCACCGCAAACCCGCAGATCGGTCTGACTGGCAATGAGCAGCGAATAACCCTGCCGCACGATGGGATGATCATCGACAATCAGAATCCGCGCCGGCGCCGCCCCGGATACCTGAGTTTCTGCTGCGGATGGGATGCCCGTTTCGTGATTCATCTCCGCTCTCCTCATTCACGTCCCGCTCGTCGCCGCAGCCGCACCCGCCCGAATCGCTTTTCCAGTTTTCGTACGTAGACCCTGAGGGGCAATACTGGAAACCCCCTGAATTCTCATAATTTAGCACACACGGTTTTGACGCGTACAGACGTGGGTTGTTTCTCCATAAGATAACTGGATACGCTCAGGATTCGCATGAGCAGAAACACCCACATTCCCATGGGAAAAAACCATAATATCCGTCATTCCTCGGGACTGCGTTCAATCCACGACGGGTTGAATGCGGCATGCTTCATGCTCTTGCCACCGGCAACGAAGTAACTGTAAATGCAATGCAGGCTTCCATCCTTGGCCTGGATGATGCACGGGTAGTGGTAGGAGCCGGTTGATTCCTTCTCCAGGTGCCGTGTCGGCTTCCACGTCTTCCCTTCGTCGGCGGACAGCGAAACGGCAAGACTGGAACGGCCGTCGCGGGTGTCGTTGTAAACGAGCACCCAGCGTCCATCGGCAAGCCCGACCGCATCTAGACCGCTGCCCGGATTCGGCAGGTCGATCATGCCGACCGGTCCCCATGAGTCGCCACTGTCACTGGATTGCGACACTCGTATCTTCTGTCTTGGACCGTTTTCACGCATGTAGGCGACGAGCGTCCCGTCTTTCTTGCGGAGCACCGATGGCTGAATATTCCCAAACCCCAGCAGCGGTTTGCTGGCCTTCCAGGTTCGGCCCTCATCGTCGCTGATCGCCATGATCGAGATTGAATACGTGTCGCTGTAGAGCGGCAGCAGGATTCGCCCCGAAGGCAGGATGGTCGGTTTGCAGCGGGGCTGCCAGCCCAGGCGCTGGTAGAGCTTTTCTCCCAATTTCTTTTTCAGCCCGTCGATCTCCGCGCGGTCCTTGTCACTTAGGTGCCCCTGCAATAGCTGCAATTCCCCTTCGAGCACCTGGATGGCCTCGTCGTGGAAATCGTCCGGCTTGAGGAGAATCGTCCCGTGGTCGGTCCACTTCGGAGGGCCGCTCCCGTCCCACTGCGACGAATACTGGTACCGCGTCAGACACGACTCCCATGTGTTCGCGAGAATGACCGGCCAGAAAAGCCAGAGTCGCTGCTGGCGATCCACGATCATGCAGGTATTGCAGTCCGGAAATCCGGGCGTGTCCGCCATGACAAACGGCTCCGACCACACTTTCGAGCCGCGCGGACGGCGGGCTCCCAATACGGCAACGTCGTCCGCGGACCGTTCGCCCGATCCGCGATACCACGATGCGAGCAGATCGCCATTGGGCAGTTCAACCAAGCCCGGCGCATGGTTGTGCTGGGCATTCAAGGGAAAAACGAGCTCGGAGCTGTAATCCGAATCGGCTGGAGCCGCATCTGCGGGTGACGCGCCGGCCAAGGCCGCGGACGCCACGAGAGCCAACCAGGCAACCATGGGATATCCTTTCTCGCTTTGATCGATACTTAGGCCAAACACATCAGCGCAACGCCGAGCACGGACAACAGTGCGCCTGCGACAGCGCGCCGACTCACTCGCTCGCCGTAAATGAATACCGTAAACGGCAGGACCAGGACCGGCATGGTGCTCACGAGCGTAGTCACAACGCCGGCCGGACTGTGCCGCAGCGCGACCATGCAAAGCGATACACCGAGCACCGGACCAACTATCGTGCCCGCGACCACCGTGGCCATGGCCCGACCGTCACTCAATGCGGCTTTCAACGCCGGCCACCGCCGCATCACCGTAATGAGCAGGATATACACAGGCAAGGCGGCAAGCACCCGAATGTAGGTAGCGGAGACCGCGTCGTAATTGCCGATCCCCTGACGGGAAAGCACCATTCCCAATGCCTGGGCGACTGCCGAAGTGACGGCCAGAACCAGGCCGCTCGCGAGATGGCGAACCGGTACTGCGGCCCCCGCGGATTCGGGACGCTCGAGCACCACCCAGACGATTCCGGTAAGCGTGATCACCATCGCCAGCACATGCCGCGCCGTCAGCGCTTCACCGAGGAACAACCAGGACACGATGGCCGCCGTCGGGGGAGACAGAGACTGCACGAGCAGCGTCAGACGCGGCCCGATCGATACAAGCGCTTTGAATCCGCAGATATCCGAGACGAAAAAGCCGAGCACTCCGGACATTCCAAGCAGCAGCCAAGTACGGCCATCCGCATCCGTGGGAAACAGGCTATGGTGCACCACCCACCCGTAGACGCTCAAAAACACGCACGTAATCAGCAGGCGATGCGTTGTCACCGCCAGGGTGCCGATGCGGCGCCCCGAGGATGCCCACGCCAACGAGGACATCGTCCAGAGCAGCGCCGTCCCCAGCGCGGCAATCGCTCCGATTGGTATTCCTTGAGTCATGTGGCTCCTGTTCGAACCGATTGCTGGCTGCCAAGCCCTTGTCACTGCACAAGCAATCGCAGCGTGATGCCGCGCAGATCCATCACCTGCTTTCCCGGAACGCTGACCGCACGCACCGTCAACAGCCCGCGGCCCTTTTCCAATTGCGCTGCCCCCAGAGATAGAGGCTTGAAGTCCTTAACAAAGGACTCGCCGCTGCGGCGCACCCTATCCATGTTGGTGATCAGCGGAGAGTCGAATGCCTCAGAGACTCTTCCGCTCCATCGAGTACCGCGAAGGGAAAGTTCCACCGCCGATCCGACGTTCTCGGCAGAGCAGGTGTAGTACAGCACTGCTTCGTACTTGCCGGATGCGGCCACTTCGACATCCCAGGTGATCGCGTCGGCCGTTGAACACCAGTTGGTGAAATAAGAACAGTTCGGCGCCCCGGAACTCCGCTTCACTCCGCCTGACGGAACACCGTCGCGGGCGGGCAGCGGAGCCACCGGAAACTCGGCATATCCTACGGGGAACGGCCGGTCGTCTTTCGCGATACCCGGCAAGACCTCTTTCTTCCAGGCGGACACCGCCGCGGCGAGCTGCTCGGCCACCGCGGCCTCGCGTTTCGACACGTCCTCTTTTTGTCCGGGATCAGCCTGCATGTCGAATAGCGAGCCTTCCGGATCAAGGCGGTAGCGTTGCGTCCTCACGGTGACCCGGTTGTTCAATTGGGAGAACATCTTGCGGTCAGGCCAGTCGGCCCGCTGTCCGCACAGCAGAGGTCTGAGGTCTCTTCCATCCAGCGGCTTGTCGCCGACAACGGGCACGCCGGCCAGACTGCACAGCGTCGGCAGCAGGTCGATCGCGCCGGCAATCTGCGGAATTCTGGTCGCAGGCGGAATGTGCCCCGGCCATCTCACCAGACATGGAACTCTCAGCCCGCCCTCATCCAGCGTGCCTTTGCGCCCCTTCATTCCGCCGTTCCAACGCCAGGTGTTTGGCCCGTTGTCCGAGAAATACAGCACAATCGTTCGTTCTGCGAGTTTCAGTTCGTCGAGTCGCGACAGAACCCGCCCCACGTTCCAGTCAATGTTCTCGGTCATCGCGAGCACGCAGCGTGTGGCGTCGAGTTCTTCAAGCTTCGGGTCCTTGGCCCGGAGCGCGAGATCCTTGTCGCGATATCGATTCCAATATTCGTCCGGCACCTGGAACGGCGAATGGGGCGTATTCAGCGGAAGGTAACAGAAGAAGGGCGTGTCACGGTGCTGGTCGATGAACGCCAGCGCGTGGTCGGTCAGATCGTCGATGATAAAACCTTTGCCGCGAACGAACTCGCCGTTGTGCTCAAGCATCGGGTCGAAGTACTGCCCCCAATGCCCCGACGTGAAACCGAAGTACTCGGCGAACCCGCGCGCGTTCGGATGATAGGGAAACTGGCTGCCGTTGTGCCATTTCCCGAAAGCGCCCGTCGCGTAGCCGGCCGCCCGAAACGCATCGGCGATCGTCTTCTCGTCAATGTTCAGACGCTCTGCGCCCGTTGACACGCCGTGCACTCCGCCGCGCGGATGATACCGCCCGGTGAGAAACTCGGCGCGGGTCGGCGCGCAAAGGGCACAAGCGTAAAACCGATCAAACAACGCGCCGTCGCGAGCCAGCGAGTCGATGCGCGGAGTTTGAACATTCGTATTTCCGTGCACGCCGAGATCGCCCCAGCCCTGGTCGTCGGCAAGTATCACCACGACATTCGGGCGGGTTTCCGCGCCGCAGGCCGCAACGACGGACAACGCCAGCCAGACCAACGGGCACACCAAGGCCAGTTCCGCGTGTCGTTTCATGTCGCTTCTCCGAGTTTCCTTCCGCTCGTGCAGTCCGCTCCGAATCGATCCGCGCAAGACTTCAGAGCTTACCATTCCAGCCGGTTGCCAGAAACGCCCGAATGAGCTGCGCATCCTTCAGAGTGCCGTCGAGATCGTGTACCATGTCCGGTCGCTTGGCCTGACAAATCTCGATCCGCGGGAGACTTCGACGATGAAGCTTTTCGGCCTGTTCCGCCTGTCGGTCCTGGCGATCGTCGTTTCCCCGGCATTGGCGGACGAATCTCCCGGAAATTCGGAAGCGATCGCCGAGGTGGCGGCGGGCAAGCGGAGCGAAGCTCGCGCTTCGTGGTGGGGCTTCCGGGCCGAAGACGCGACAGGCGCACTGCAGGCCGCGATCGATTCCCGCGCATCGCGGGTCGTCGTGGACAAACAGAGCACGCCGTGGATCGTGGACGAAATCCGCCTGCGCGGCAACCAGGAAGTTTTCTTTGAACCGGGCGTGGAAGTGCTGGCTAAGCCGGGCTCTTTTCAGGCCACGTCCGCTTCCCTGTTCACGGCGAACGATTGCGAGAACCTCCGTCTCATCGGCCCCGGAGCGACGCTGCGCATGCGGCGCGACGACTATGCCAAGCCGCCTTACAAAAAGGGCGAGTGGCGTCATGTGCTGAATCTGCTCGGCTGCAAGGATGTCCTGGTGCAGGGCCTGACCCTGGCCGAAAGCGGCGGCGACGGAATCTACATAGCCAGGGGCCGCTCGCGAAAACAGAGCGTCAACGTAACGGTGAAGAACGTGGTCTGCGACCGCAACTACCGGCAGGGCATCAGCGTAATCAGCGCCGAACACCTGCTGATCGAGGACTGCGTGCTGCGCAACACATCCGGCACGGCACCGGCCGCGGGAATCGATTTCGAACCGAACCTGGCAGACGAGCGTCTGGTCAACTGCGTTATGCGCAACTGCCTGATCGAAGACAACCGTGGTGTCGGGATCGCCATCTACGCGGTGCCGCTGGACGGCACGTCGGCCGATATGAGCATTCGCTGCGAAGGATGCATCACTCGCGGGACCAACGATCGATCCGCCATCATCTACACCGCCAACGGCGGACCGCACGGCCCGGTGAAAGGACGCATCGAATTCACGGATTGCCGCTTCGAGGACCAAGGACATGCGGGGATTGTCATCGGTTCGAAGCCGGTGAGCGGAGCGTCGATGCTCTTGAAGAACTGCCTGGTCGCCGATTCCAGCGACTCGCCCAAATCGCCGACACCGGTCGTGTTCACCGCCGGCAGCGCCGACGAAACTCAAATCGGCGGAGTGGAACTGGTCAACCTGAAAGTCAAGATGCGAGGTAACGAACCGGTGATTCGCTTTGACGATCAGGCCGGTATTTTGCTCGCCGGACTCACAGGACAAATCCTCCTCGAAAGAGACGCATCACAGGAGACGATCGAACTCAACGAGTCAACGCTCGATCGGCTGATTCCGTCCAACGAATTGTCGCGAATTCGCGCCGTCTCTCCGGAGCAACTCGCGTGGCCCGAACTTCCCGCCTGGCCCGAGAAGAGGGCCGTCCCGCCGCATCGCCTTCGAAGCCGCGCCGTTTACTGGCTGTGGGGTCGCCCGGGAGAAGAAGTGCGTTGCGACCTGCGATTCCAATCCGTCGGCCCGGCGACGGGTGAACCAATGCAGGTCCATGTTCTCGCCCCGGGAGACCAGAAACTCGCAGAAGCCCAGGTTCCCTTGGAACAGACAGTCGAATTCAAATTCACTCCGCAGGAACACGGAATCCACCGGATCGTCTGCGAACCGAGAAACCACACGGTGCAGATGACGTCGTGCAATCGACCGTTCCTGGTCGGCGGCAGTCACCTCGTGATCCACTTCATCCACACGCCGATCGACGTCTTCTTCACTGTGCCCGGCGGCACACAGCAGTTTGCGCTGCGGATGCAGGGCGAGAGAGACGCCGAGCGGGTCGGGGTCGCCGTTTCGGACTCAACAGGCCGCGAATTGTGGACTCGCCCCAATCTCTCCCATGCCGAATACCGGATTTACCGACCGGAAAACGCAACGAGCGATTCGGTGTGGCGATGCAAATTCAGCCTGCCGCAGTCAGGCGTGCTGGAAGACCACTATCTCGAACTGCGCGGCATTCCGCCCCTGATCAGTTTTTCCGCAGATTGGCTGTCGAGCAGGGCAGGGCAATGAACTCCATCTCAACGCGAATCGTCATTGAATCCGAAATTTCGGCCGAGTTGGACCGGGAGATCCGCTCGTTGCTGTGCGAGTGCTTTCCCGCCGACGCCGGCGAGTTCTCGCAACAGCGGGCCTGGCACAATTCGCTCCCCGCGTACTCCGTCATTGCCCGGGATGATGGAAACCTCGTGGGACAGATCGGTATCGTCCAGCGGGAAGTGAGGGTCGGCGGTTGCCTGCTGCTCGTTGCCGGCGTCCAGAATTTCTGCGTGCGCAAATCGCACCGCGGAATGGGTCTGTCCCGGGACTTGATGCGGATTGCGATGGCGGAAGCTGCCGCCCGTGAGATTCCGTTCGGCATGCTCTTTTGCCTTCCTGAACTCGAAAAGATCTATGTTCCAATGGGCTGGACCACGAACGCCGCTGTTGTGGAAATGCGCGACGAGCACGGCAGTCGCACGCCGCTTCCCGACAAGAACATCACGATGATCGCCGACCTGACGCCGCAGCGATTTCCCGACGGCCCCATCGACCTGATGGGCCGCGACTGGTAAGTCCGCGGCGGGTTGGTGCGATCACGGAGTGAAGTCAAGTCGAAGGCCGGCATGGATCGGCCGGTTGAACAACTGGCGGCAAGTTACGGGTTGGTCAGCCGGCTTTTTTGCTTGAGTGCCACAGGCCGTTGGGGTAGAACGGTCGCATGCGTCCTCTGGTCACAGGAGCAAGGAACAACATGAGCGACCAATCCGCACTCGACCTGGCCACCATGGCCTCGAAGCTCGGGCAAATGGTTCGAACCAGTGAACTCAAGGTGGCCGGAAAGCTTCTGGCCACAGCGCGGGGAACCCTGCATCAACTTGCCGAGGCCGATCCCATTTACGCTCCCCGCTACGAGCACGTGGCCGAGTTGAGAAACGAACTGATGGAACCGGCCGGTCCCGACTTCGACGCAAAGCGTCTTCTGGCGAGCCTGCTCGACGAAGAAAAGGCGTTGCGCAAGATCGCCGTCGAGCATCCGGCCGAAGGATTAGGGGTCGCCCATGCGTTGTTGAATGCGGCCGCGGCTGTGGTGCTGGTATACTGCCAGGACCGCGAGTCGGGCGCGCCGCTGGACTTCTGATCGCCGCGGCTACTTCAGCAGCTTGCGCACTTGATCCCAAATGGCCGTCACGAGCCTCGCACGCGACGGGTCGCTCGGCGCAGTTGCCAATCGCAACTTCAAAGCCGGGTGGCCGGCCATCCGCACCACCACCGCCACACTGGTCGCATTGTCGCGATTTTCGACTTCCCCGACTGCGATAACGCAGTCGCAATGGGTTTTCTCGCTGGCGTTTGTGGCCAGCAGCGCAGTCTGTTCTTCGGAGTCCTTCGCGTTCCGCCAGGCGTCGTCGGGACACGCGAGCAGCCGATGCAAGTCGTCGTTGCTCGCTGCAACGTAGGCTTCCGGTCGGATGCGGCCGGCCGCGGCGGAAGCACTCAGGCTGGCGATCAAACTTCCGCCGCTTCCCGCCTCGGCCAGTGCGATGCGGAAGTTGCGGGATTCCAAGCGCCGCATAATCTGATCTTCAAGGGTTACATCGGGATCATCCGCATAGATGTAGTCCCCGAGTTCACCGAGCACCTTCTGTTTGAGCGTGTCGAGCCGGCCGCGGTCCTCGGGACTGTCGGTGCGCAGCTGAAAACCGAAATCCACTCGCCCCCCGCCGTCGAACTGCGAGGTGACGATCACGTCGGCGGGCAGGTGCACCTTGTCATCCAGCGTCTGGTCGATCTGGGACTGGCCCAGGCCGACGAATCGCAGCGTAATGGAGCAACCCGGCGCGTGCGTTCCGAAGCGGCGGCTCAGGTAAGGCACCAGTTC
>CAIPEB010000054.1 GCA_903863885.1 uncultured Planctomycetaceae bacterium
CGAGACGCGCGGACTTCGCGTCTCGGAGAGACGCGGCTACGTGGGCCCACCCCGTGAACGGTTACATGCCGACCGCATCTCGTTGTGGGACCTGCAATGAGTCGGTTAACTGAACTGCGGCGCAGCCGGTTCTTCCGCCGATCGACGGGCTCGCCTGCCATTCAGCAGCACGCCGATCCACGTCGGGCGCACGAGGCAATGATAACTGATCAGGAGTATCGTGACGGATGCGACGTTGATGCCAATGAACTTGGCGATTGCGTTCAAAGGCCAGTCGCGGGTCAACGATTGCAGTTCGATGACCAGCGGCAAATGGGCGAGATAGAGCCAGTACGACGAATCAGAAACGTAGCGGACTGTCCGCGATGGGCGAGACATGAAACGCTTGAACAGACCGATCAAGCCGATCGAGACGGCCCACGCATACACCACCTGTGCGATGGCTCCCACCGCATGATTGCCGATGGAGTAACGCCATGCCGGGAACGCGGCGAATAGACCAAGGCCGAGGTAGGCCCACCAGCGACTTCCGATCGTCCGGTCAAACAGCTCCATTTCAAACAGGAGCGACCCGAACGCAAAAAAGAGCCCGTAGTAGAACAGAAGGTGCGGTTGAGGCAGCAGGCCGCTGGATGTGTCCGGACCGAATTGCAGCGGACTGGTTCCCATCAGCCATTGCGGCAGCAACGTGAGCGGAATCAGGCACAGAGCGATTCGCAGCGCGGAATCACTCGGTGGGCCGAAGCGTAACAGTGCCGCATCGCGAACAGGCGGCGCATCCGGTGTTCGACGAATCGATTGTCGCGCAAGGAAGGTCATGCCCGCGAATCCGGCCACCATCCAGCAAAGAAAACTGAGGAACCACAAATGCGAAAAGACGTCCGTATAAAACACGTGCCACGTTCCCGCCCCGATGGCCAGGTTCCAGCGATTGGATCTCAGCCAACTCTGGTACATTTCGCGCGCCGATGTCGGACCTGCGGGCGCGGCGGCGACCGCCACGCGTGGCTCGGGAACTGATTGCGAACCGGTGCTCGAAACTTCGCCGAGCAACCGGCGGACTCTAAGTCGCCCGGCCTCGACTTTGGCCCGCTCGGGCAAAGGTATGTCCAGCAGCGCCGTGACGTATTGAGTAGTACCCCAATCGACCGACGCCGCGCGAACCGGCGTTTCCTTAGCCCGATTTTCAGCCTTGCTGTCGGCTTGATGCTTGAGGAGCAATTCGACGAGGTCGTCGCGTCCCATGAAGGCCGCAGCGTGCATGGGGCGATTGCCGTCGCGATTGCTCGAATTCACATCGGCCCCATTTTCGACGAGGCGCTCGACGAGCGCCGGGTCACCGAGCATGACAGCCCAGTTCAGGGGCGACACTCCGAACTCATCATCCGGCCGGTTGACCTGCTCCGCGCGGCCGATCAGCCTGTCGATCGCCGCAGCGTCGCGGGCCCGAATGGCCCCCACGAGAGTTGTCTTGTCGAGCTCTTTCTGCGGGCGGGCAACCGGCCTGATGGCCCGTCTGACCACGAACCCCGTCAAGGGAATGATCGTGACCAGTCCGAGCATGCAGGGTAGCAGGATGCGCACGGTCCGCTGCTTCACAACCGCGACCAGTCCGCGTCGGCGAAACATCATCATCGTGAAATACCCGCTTACGATGAAGAACAGCGGCATGCGGAAGCCGTGCACCAGCAGAAAGAACAGGCCGAACCAATCATTGCGTTGAGCGTCCTGAACCGCCCAAGGAACGGGGAAGTAGCTCATCGACGCGTGCAGGCCGATTCCCAGCAGCATGGCGACGGCGCGCAAGGCGTCCAGATCGTGCCGTCGCTCAGCAGTTCGCATTGCCTGCTCCGGTGTTGACGACAGATCGTTCATGACGCATCGGCGCGGTACTTCATGGACTTGCGCCCGCCCGAAAACACCCCGATGTCGAACAAGACCGCCAGGATCAGCAGAATCAAGTATCCTCCTTCAGTGCGGCCTCCGTTGTGGAAGAAGATATACATCCACGTCAACGAGGTGTACGGGAGGAACAGCCAGCCGAGAAACGCAACCAATCTCGAATCGAAGGCGATGTACCAATTCGTCAAAAGCCAAACGCCGACCAGGAATAACCGTGGGCCGATTACCAGCAACATCGCGACCAGACAGCAGCCGCCCATAATCCTTGTCTCCTTCTCGGGTTCCTCCCATACTGCCACATCCGCGACTGACCGTCTACTGACTCCGCAAATCGCACTCGCGGCCTCAAATGCGCTCGCCGGGCCAATCAGACCCCATGCGCATCAGCGCGGTACGCCCGGTCCCACGACAACTGGCGTGCCGTCACGCGGGTGAATAACAGTGCGGGACGCGACCTTCGGCGGTTGCAATATCTCGGATTTCGCCATCAGTAGCTTTCGATGAGCGAGTCCGATGGATGGTGTGATTGGTGATCAAACCAGTTTTCCGGCAACGGCTGTCGGCTCAACAGCGAAATCGTCATGACGCGGGGCTCCGGGTTGCCCTGCAAGTGGACCTGCTCCAACCGGATCTTCACAATGGTGTGAGCCGTCGGGTGAAACCATATCGACACGGCTTTTGGGCCTTTAATGGACGAGTTGCGCTTCGTGGCTCGCAGGTGACGCAATGGTGTCGAGCCGTCGTTGGACGTTTCGGCCGGCAGTTCCTCGATGTCATATCCGTCCCGCAGACGCATCAGGCTCGCCCGTATGTCCACAAACGGGAGCGTTGCGACGCTGTCCGGCATGGGAATCCGGAAATTGCGGGGATCGCTGCTGACGGCCACAGGCCGATCGGGACGCACCATCCAATTCTCCAATCCGTTGCTGCCGTTAATCACGAAATGGCCGCTGGGCGTCGAACGGTACAGAACGAATTCATCGCCTCGGCGAACGTAGAGAATTGCGCCATCCAGTCCGGGACGCCGGTGTTCCGGTTCTCGGCGATTGTCGGCGGATGATGCCGTGTCCGATAACGGCGAACCAGGCGGTTCCAACGATATCTCATAAGTCCGATCCACCGGGTCGTCCAGCGCCCGTACGACAACGTCGAGTGCGGCGATCGCCGAGTTCGGAGCAGACAGGTAATACCAGCCGGCGATCATGGCAAGCAAGGAAGCGGCAATCGCCCACCGCATCGCCCGTCGAGTCATCCGGGCTGAGTTCCACGCCCTCCGTTGCGGGACGGTCTCTCCGGCGTCGCGGGAGCTGACTCGAATGGCCTGCATCGTCCGGTCAATGCGCCGAGTGCGTCCAGCACCTTCTTGTTTGTTCAACTGCAACAGCAGCGCATGAATCAACTGCATGTCCGCCATCCGCGTCCGGACTGAATCCGACATCGGCCCGTCGATTTCGTCAGGCGGGTCGAAACCGAATTCCGGTGGAAACGGAGGTTCAGTCAAATCGGAAATCGGGCTCGTCCACCAGCCGGCCGGCTGGCCCGATTCAGGCTGGAGCGGAGTTTCGTCTCGACCGTTCATGGATTCAGCCCCGGGAGCATCTGCTTGCCGCGGATACAGTCAAGCAACTGTGCACGCGCTCGCTGCAGTCGTTTCTTGATGGCCTCCATAGACACATTCAATTGGCTGGCGACTCGTTCGGCTTGAAGATCCTCGAGGTAGCGCAGGCGAACCGTCTGCTGCTGGTCGTCGGGAAGAGCCGCAATGCACTCGCGCAAAGCAACGAGCTTGTCGTCCCAGGTATCGCCGCTGCGCTGGCTGATGTGCTGCAATTGCCGGTCGAGGTATTCCAACACCCGTTCATCGCAGACCAGCAGATCGCGTTTCGCTTTGCGCGAATGGGCCATGACCAGCCGCGCTGCGATCCCTCGTAGCCACGGCCCGAACGGCCGATTCTGGTCGTACTCAGGCAGTCGCTTCCAGGCAACGAGCATCGTTTCCTGAAACAGATCGTCGATCGCGCCCGGTCGCCAGACAACGCTGCGCAGGTACGTTGTCAGCATATCCGCGTTCTCCCGAACGAGGATCTCAAAGACCGCTTCCGCCTGAAGGGTGGCCGGATTCGCCATGGCTACGTTGTTCGCTTGGTGCAAAGTAATGCGCTCGTACTGTTATTGTCCGGGAGCCGGCAATTGGGGACAGCGTTCGGCGATTTTTCTTCCAGGAAGACCAATTTCCCGCTTTTTTGTCTCGCATGTCCCGGTTTCGCGGCATTTCGACAATATAGACCAGAGCGGCACTGATCCGGATGGTGGCTGGCACGGGAGAATGTCCATGTGGCGTTGGAGAATCGCAGGGATGGGGGGCGCTGTATTGGTCGCGTCCGCCGTGGCGGCTGCGGCGTTCGGACCTCGCGGCGAGGCGGGCAGCGAGCCAGCCGCGCCAGCGCGAACCGCCGGAAATGAGGAGAAGCCGGCGCCGGTTTCCGGACTTGTGCGGATTCCGGCAGGGAAGTTCGAGCGGGGCGATCACCATGGATTTGTGGATCCCAAGCATGGCAGCGATGAGTTGCCCGTGCGCACGGTGCGTCTTGATGCTTTCTTCATCGGCATCAACGACATCACCACGCGGGAATACTGCGAGTTCCTCAATTCCGCCTTGAAGCAGAGAGCAATCGAAGTTCGCGGCGGCGGAGTTTATCTCGCAGGCGGCAAAGACCTGCTGGCCGAGACTCGTGAAATGTCTCCGCACAGCCGTATCGGTTTCGACGGCAAGGTGTTCGCCGTTCTTGACAACAAAGCTGACCATCCGATGGTGTGTGTCCGCTGGCACGGAGCAGTTGCGTTCTGCAACTGGTTGAGCCGGCAGAAAGGCCTGCCTCCGTGTTACGACATGTCCAAGTGGGAGTGCGATTTCAATAAGAGCGGCTTCCGGCTGCCGACGGAAGCTGAGTGGGAATATGCCGCGCGCGGCGGTCAGGACAATCCGTATTGGAACTTTCCCTGGGGCGATCAGGCGGACTCGACCAGGGCCAATTGGCCGGAGTCTGAAAATCCGTATCGCGCCGGTCCATTGCCCTGGACGACTCCGGTCGGTTTCTTCAACGGCCGCCTGTATCGCAAGAGCGACTTCGGATGGCCGGGTCCGCAGGAGAGTTTTCAAGCGGGCAATGGCTTGAACGGTTATGGATTGAATGACATGGCTGGCAATGTCTGGCAATGGTGCACGGACCTGTACGAGCGCAGCTACTATGCGTACTGCCCTGATACCAACCCTCCCGGCCCCGCACAGGGCAGTCCGATGCCCGACGGCAATCAGTGCCGCGTCATGAGGGGAGGCAACTGGTTCAATGGAGAATACGGGCACAGCCGCGTCTCCAATCGCGATCCGTCCTACTTCCGCGGGCCCCAGGACCCCAACCACCCGTTCTACCACATCGGATTCCGGGTCGTGGTTCCGATCGATGCCGAAAGCCGGCCGGTGATCAAACCTACGCCCGTGCAGCGTGTGAGGCCGGACGATTCGGGCCAGGCCGATCGGCCGCGGCCTGAGGCGAAGGGCCCGGGCGGACGAAAGGCCCCCCGTGGAAAGGCGCCGCGGGGCAAAGAAGAACGACCCGACGGAAACGGCCGCGATGAGGAAAACAACCGGCCGCCAATGGGCGAGCAACGGCCCCAATCGCGGCCCCCGGACCAAAGCGGCGACCGCGAAGCGATGGCCGCCAGGCCGGGCCAGAGTCCAGGGGGCGCTCGTTCGGGATTCCAACTCAAGAGTCCCGTGGTCTCTGAGAGCGGCACTTTGCCCAGAGAATATACCGGCGACGGAAGGGGCATTTCGCCTCCGTTGCAATGGAGCGGGGCGCCCGAGGGCACTCGCAGTTATGCGCTGATCATGCACCACGTGGCTCCCGATGGAATCAAGTGGTATTGGGTGCTTTACAACATTCCCCCCGACATTACGAGCCTTCCCAAGGACGTGCGCAATGTGGGGGTCCTCGGCAACAACAGCATTAATCGCGATCCGGGATACGCGCCCCCGCACTCGAAAGGCCCCGGCGCGAAGAAGTACACGCTCACGATCTATGCGCTCTCGGCGCCGCCGCGGATCACCCTGCCGGCTGCCGAAGTCAACCGTGAAGTTCTGCTGGGAGCGATGAAAGGACTGGTCCTGGCCAGCGCCGAATTGAATGTGACCTACACGCGCGAATTCGACAGCGAAACAACCAGATAGAAGGAATCAAGCCATGAACCGATGGGTACTTGGATTTGCCTCGCTCGCGGCGTCGGCAACTCTGGCGATGTATGCCATAGGCCAGCCGCCCGGCGAAGGCCGCAAAGGCCCGCCGCGCGGACGGGACCAGCGCGAACCCGCGACCGGTGAGGAAAGCCGACCCGAGGATATTGCCAACGCAAACCGCATCGGGCCTGACGGCCAGACGGTGGGACTGTTTCGGACCTCGCCCCAGGCCTTTCCCGGCTACACATTGTTTGCCCCCAAACACCACACGTTGATCTGTCTGATCGACAACCAGGGGCAGTCCGTGCACCAGTGGAAGAGCCAGTACGAGCCCGGCCAGTCCGTTTATCTGCTGGAAAACGGACACCTGCTTCACTGCTGCTTCACACGGAACCGGGGCTTCACTCAGGGTGGGGAAGGTGGTCGGCTCGAGGAATTCGACTGGGATGGAAACCTCGTCTGGGAGTTTGATTATTCGAGCGACAAATATCTGTCGCATCACGACGTCAAGCCGTTGCCCAACGGCAACATCCTGATGCTGGCCGTTGAAAAGAAGTCGTACGACGATTGCCTGGCCGCCGGCTTTGACCCGCGCATGCTGCGCGACGAGCAGTTGTTTCCCGAGTTCTTCATCGAAGTCCAGCCGACGCGGCCCAAGGGAGGGAAGATCGTCTGGGAATGGCGCGTCTGGGATCATCTGATCCAGGACAACGATCGCTCGAAGGCCAACTACGGCAAGGTCTCCGAGCACCCCGAACTGATCGACGTGGACTGCAACGGACGGGCGACGCCCGCCTTCTGGAACCACGGCAATTCAATTGCATACAACGCCAAGCTCGATCAGATCGTGTTGAGTGCGCGCGGATGTAACGAGATCTGGGTGGTCGATCACAGCACCACGACTGCGGAGGCGGCCGGCCATGGTGGCGGCAAAGGGGGCAAGGGCGGAGATCTGCTCTATCGCTGGGGAAATCCGGCGGCGTATGGCCGAGGCACGGCACGCGACCGCCAGTTGTTCCAGCAGCATGACGCGCAGTGGATTCCTGACGGCAGTCCGGGCGGCGGCCACATCCTGATCTTCAATAACGGTCTGGATCGCGGCTATTCAACCGTAGAGGAAATTGTTCCCCAAATGGACGCGAGCGGCCGGTATACGATCGAGGCCGGCCAGCCATTCGGTCCGCGGCAGCCTGTTTGGCGATACCAGGCGAAAAAACCGACGGACTTCTATTCCTCCGAGATTTCGGGCGCCCATCGCCTTCCCAACGGCAACACGCTGATTTGCGCCGGCGTGCGGGGACGCTTCTTTGAAGTCACACAGGCCGGCGAAACCGTATGGGAATACGTGAATCCCGTCGTCCACAACGGCATCCTCGCACAAGGCGAAAGATCGGGACTTGATCATCGCGGACACAACTGGAATGCCGTCTTCAAAGTGCATCGGTACGAGGCCGACTATCCAGGGCTTGCCGGCAGGACTCTCAAGCCGATCGGACCGATCGAGCAACCCGTGTCGATGCGGGGCAAGACGGGTTTTGCCGAACAGGCTGCCGAAGGTGCTCCGGAAGGTAAGGAGGGACGCGGCGGTCCGCGCCGAGACGACCAGCGAGGCGGAGGCAAACGCCCGCCCGGAGGCAAGAGAGGTCCTGGAGGCGATCGCAATTCTGAAACGGACCGTCAACCCGAAGGTGACCGCCGCTCTGAAGACGACGGCCGGCCTGAAGATGACCGTCGGCCTGAGGATGATCGTCGGCCTGAACGTGACGCTCGCCCGATGGGTGAAAATGTTTGAATGCAGCGTGAGCGGTGATTTTGGGATCGAGTTATCACATCGCGGTCGCCCGAGATTGGAATAGACCATGAAAGTCGGAAACTTACTTACCGTTCTCGCGAGCGCTATCTTGTCGCTGGTTGCGTCTGTCGAGGCTTATGAACGCCTTCAGGGGCCAACGGAATTGCTTTTCTGGAACAAGGCCAAGGCTTGCAACGGCTTTACGCTGTTCGGCGTCGGCGGCACAAGTTATCTGATTGATATGGAGGGGCAGGTTGTCCATACGTGGAAGTTGGGCACCAACCCGCGGCTCCTCGAGAACGGCCACCTACTGGATTCAACACGCGACGATCCGAGCGGTTTTCAAGGTTTCCAGGAGGTGGATTGGGAGGGCAATGTTGTATGGGAATACACGGAGAAGCGCGAGGACTACGCGCCGCATCATGACTGGGTGCGAATCTTCAATAAGAAGCTCAATGCCCCGACAACACTGTACATTGCCAATAAGTCGATTTCCCACGAGCAGGCGATCGCTGCCGGGGCTGACCCTCGCCGAGGGCCGTACGACGGAGCTCAGATGGATGCCATCGTGGAAGTCGATATGCAGGGCAATGTTGTGTGGGAATGGTGGTTCTTTGACCATGTCGTTCAGGATGTCGATCCGGAAAAAGCGAATCACGTCGGCTCGGGCAAGGCGATCGCCGATTACCCCGGTCGTATCAACGTCAATCTGCCCGGCAGGCCTCTCAAGCGAGATTGGCTGCACTGCAATTCCGTTGACTATAACGCGGAGCTGGGCCAGGTCGTGACAAGTTCCGTGCAGGGCGAGATCTACGTGATCGAGCATGACAGGACTTTCATTGCCGGCGATCCGGCGGCAAGCATCAAGTCGGCGGCCGGTCCGGCCGGAGACTTCCTTTATCGCTTCGGCGATCCGGCGCGATATGGCCAGGGAGATCCGCCCCGCGTTCTTGAGAACTGGGATTCGTCGACGTCGGGCGACAAGCAGATCGGCGGCTGCCACGATGTTCACTGGATCAAGCCCGGTCTGCCGGGAGCCGGACATATTGTGGTTTTCAACAACGGTCAGTACCTGTTCGATCGGACTTCGCAGTCTTCGATTGTGGAGATCAATCCGTTTCTTGACGAAGGTCGCAACGATACGGGCAACTACGTCAATCCGCCCGATGCCGGCTATGAAGAAGTTCGCTTCCACCGCGATACGCACAAGCCGCTCAAACGCGTTTCACGGCAGATTGTCTGGAGCTATCAGTCCAAAGCAAATCAGGCCTTTTTCAGCCATATCGGGTCGGGCTCGCAGCGGCTTTCGAACGGCAACACTTTGATTTGTTCCGGGACCACGGGCCATCTGTTCGAGGTTACTGCCGAAGGGGAACTGGCGTGGGAATACATCAATCCCGTCTCGCGCGAGTTGGGCACGGTGAAAGTCCTTCCTGACTGTTTGCCCATGACCAATGCGCTATTCCGGGCCGCGCGTTACGCCCCGGATCATCCGGCTTTGGCCGGCAGGGAACTGACTCCGAAGGGCACGATTACAGACGCCTTTCCACGGCCTGCGGATCCGCGAGCGTCGGAAGAGAAGCCGGAACGCGGAGGCGAGGCGAGGAAAGGGCCGGGCGGTCGGGGTGGAACGGGACGCGGCGAAAAACGCGGTGGCGGCGGAAAACAAGGAAAGAGGCGCGAAGGGCCCGACCGCCCGGAAGCAGCCCGTCCGAATGATGATCGGAACTCGCAATCTTCGGGAGCAGCACCATGAGGCGAGTCAAGCGAAGCTGGATGCAGGCGGTCCCGCTGATGGCAATCTGCCTGACGTCAGCGGCATACGGGCAAGCGTCCAACAGCATCGTCGCAAGCAACGCAAAACTGACGAAGGCGGGTGACGGCTATCAATTTACCGAAGGTCCGGCGGCGGACTCGCATGGCAATGTCTATTTCTCCGATGTCCAGGCCAGCCGGACGTACAAATGGTCTGTGGACGGCCGGATCACCGTGTTTCGTGAAGAAAGCGGCAACAGCAACGGCCTGGCCATCGACACGGCTGGGAATCTGCTGGCCTGCGAGGGAGGACGCGGACGTGTCGTGTCGATCGATCCGTCGGGCAAGATCAGCGTTCTGGCCGACGACTACGGCGGCAAACGATTTAATCAGCCGAACGACCTTTGGATCGATCCGAAGGGCGGCGTTTATTTCTCCGACCCGATCTACGGACGCGCGGAGAAATCCCAGTCGGGGGAACACGTCTATTACGT
This sequence comes from uncultured Planctomycetaceae bacterium, assembly GCA_903863885.1. GTDB lineage: Bacteria > Planctomycetota > Planctomycetia > Pirellulales > Pirellulaceae > CAIPEB01. The sequence continues at coordinate 10,178 of CAIPEB010000054.1, forward strand.
CAGTCCCGATCACCGGCGGGTCACGCGGGTGATCGACGACATGGTTCGGCCGAATGGACTGGCCGGCACCGAGGACGGCAAGTTGCTCTATGTCAGCGACCACGGGGCCAGACGTGTCTGCCGATATGATATCGCCGCGGATGGAACGCTTTCGCACAAGCGGGTAATTGCCCCAGTCGGTGCGGACGGCATGAAGCTCGATAACGAGGGACACATTTTGCTCGCCGAAGACGGGATACTCGTGTACGACCTGTCCGGCAATCAGCTCGAGACTGTCAGGGTCCCGGAGAAGCCCACCAATCTCTGCTTTGCCGGGCCCGACGGCCATACACTTTTCATCACGGCGCGCCCCGCGATCTACACGCTCAGGATGCGAGTTGCAGGGGCCGGTTTCGAGCGGCAGAAGGCAGGGCCATGAAGACCGAAAATCGCGCACGTCTACGGATTTTCCTGCGTGCCTGTGCTTTCGCGGGCGCAATGGTGACGTTGGGTAGTCTGACTTCGGTTTCCGCTTTCGCCGAGTCGTCCCGTCGTCCGGCTTCCCCGAACTTTGTGTTCGTTCTCGGCGAAGGGCATGGCTGGACCAGCACGTCGGTTCGAATGGACGACACGGTTGCTCAGTCGCGAAGCGACATTTCCCGCACTCCCAATCTGGAACAACTCGCACGAGGCGGAATGCGATTTGCCAACTTCTACGCTCCCTCGCCGCGATGCACGCCGTCGCGTGCCGCCTACTTTACCGGCCTGAGTCCGGCGCAGCTGCACATGACCTTTGTGGGCGAAGGCAAGGGAGATACGGGCAGCGCCGAAACGGCGGGAAAAGTGATTCCGCCGCATTGCACGCTGGAACTGCCCGCATCAACCACGACGATTGCGGAACTCTTGAAGCGAGCCGGGTATGCCACCGCTCATTTCGGCAAGTGGCATGTCGGGCGGGTGAGTCCCCGCGAACACGGTTTTGACGAGAGCGACGGCGCAACGAGCAACGGCGGGCCGGATAATGTCGACAATCCGCACCCGAAGCAACTGTACGGCATGACGCAGCGCGGCATCGACTTTATGAAACGGCAGGTGCAGGCGGGCAGGCCGTTCTACCTGCAGCTTTCCCATTACGCGTCACGCCGGGGGGGCGATGCCAGTCCGGAAGCCGCCGCGGAAGTGCAGAGCTGGAGCGGAGTCCATCGTGAACAGGATAGCGCCCAGGCTGCCGCCGACCTTGATCTGGATATCGCGCTCGGAAAGCTTCTCAAGAGCCTCGACAATCTGGGTATCGCCGGAAACACGTACGTCATTTTCACCACCGATCACGGGTCGCCCGGCCGCAATCCGCCATTGACCGGCGGCAAAGGCACTGTGTCGGAAGGCGGATTGCGAGTGCCGCTGATTATTCGCGGGCCGGGCATCAAGCCGGGCGTGTGCTCCCATGTGCGGGCAGTCGGCACGGACTTGTTTCCCACCGTTGCAGAACTGGCCCGCGTAACGGACTCGCTCCCGAACGGCGTCGAGGGCGGCAGCCTGGCATCGGTTCTGGCCAACGAGGGGCAAGGCGCGGTCCAACGTCCCCGCGACGAATACGTAGTGCACTTTCCGCATTACGACAAAGACGCAATCGGTCCAGCCTCAGCAATTCTGCTCGGCGACTTCAAGCTCATCCGCGTGTTTGAAAATGGCACACTCGAACTTTTCAACATCGCCAATGATCCCGGCGAGCGTCGTAATCTCGCAGCGGAACTGCCCGACAAGGCCAGGGAACTCGATCGACGATTGACGGAGTATCTCGCGGCGGTGAATGCCCAGATGCCGACGCTCAATCCGGATTTCGATCCGAGCAAGCCGCGAGATGTCGAGCGCGATCGCAAAGGCAAGGGAAAGCAGCGGAAGAACTCGCGATGAGCACCTACGTCATTCGTCAGACAACTCTCGTGCTGCTGTGCGCCAGCGCGGCCTTGGGGGCGCCGGCAGAAGGCAAACGAGGCCGGGAAAAGAGCACGCCAAAACAGCCGACGCAGAATTCGACCTGCAACGACGTGCCGGCCCATGCAGTTGATGTGATCCTGTGCCGCCCCACGTGCGACTCCGTTACCCTGAGCACGCTGGCCTACGGCGACCTTCAGGCATCCATCGCCTATGGCACCCGGCGTGGTCAGCTCAATCTCCAATCCCCCGTACGTCGTTTCAACAAGGGGGAACCGACGGAAGTCACGCTCGGTTCGTTGCGGCCTGATACGCGGTATTACTTCGAATTGCGGGCGGACGGTGTCGGAGACACCCAAGGCACGTTCCACACGCAGCGGGCGCGGGGCAGTGAATTCACCTTCACCATTACGGCTGACTCGCACCTGGATGACCGGGCCAACGCCGGGCTCTACCAGCGCACGCTGGCCAACGCCCTTGCTGACGCTCCCGATTTTCACATCGATCTCGGCGACACGTTCATGACCGAGAAGCACGACAATCGGGAAAACGCCGCCCGGCAATACCTGGCGCAGCGATTCTACTTCGGGCAGCTTTGCCACTCAGCGCCGCTGTTCTTCGTGCTCGGAAATCATGACGGCGAAAGTCCGCGCGGGCGGGGAAGCGAAGCCGATAGCCTCGCTGTGTGGTCGAATCTGATGCGGAAGCGGTATTTCCCCAACCCCGTCCCCGACAGCTTTTTCACCGGGGATTCAGCGCGGCATCCCGAGGCAGGTCTGTTGCAGGACTATTTCGCGTGGGAATGGGGGGACGCGCTCTTCGTTGTGCTCGACCCCTACTGGTTTACCCAGCAGCAACGCGGCCAGAAAGACAATTGGAAAAGATCGCTCGGCGTTCACCAGTATGAATGGCTGCAACAGACGCTCGCGGCAAGCCGCGCGAGTTTCAAATTCGTGTTTATCCACCACCTGGCAGGCGGTTCGACGCCGGAGGGGCGAGGCGGCGCGGAGGCGGTTCCGTTCTTTGAATGGGGCGGAAAAAACCTGGACGGGTCGGATGGATTCGGAGACCATCGCCCCGGCTGGGCGGCTCCCGTACATCCATTGCTCGTCCGGCATCACGTGTCGGCCGTGTTTCATGGCCACGACCATCTGTACGCCAAACAGGATTGCGACGGAATCGTATACCAGGAAGTTCCTCAGCCCGGCACGCCCGGAAATAAGCGCGTTCCCACGGCAGCCGAATACGGCTACGTGAGCGGCGTCATTCACAGCAGCTCCGGGCACGTTCGCGTCCGGATATCGTCCGACCAGGCAAACGTGGACTACGTCCGCTCGTATCTGCCCGACGACGAGCGGAGCGACCGTCGCAATGCAGAAGTGGCTCACTCTTACAAAATCTCTGCGCCGGCGAAGCCTGCCGCCGGGAAATAGACACGGGCTGCCGTGAACGGCCCCACGCCGGGAGGCTGGGCCGCCGAGCGCCCGACAACGGAGGCGATTCTCGGCGGGCAGGAATCGTCCCGGGTGGAAACCGCTCCGATGAGGCCACGTCGATCAATCTCGCCCGCAAGATCAACGGCGCCGGCTTCACGGGCTTTGCCGCCGGCGAAATGCGGATTCCGGGTATTTCCGCTCCGTGCGCCACCAGCCTTCCGATCCGCATCGATCCGGTCGCTCGGATTGAGGCTACCGCTCCACAGCATTCGCATGATTGTCGTCCGAGGCTCGTGAGACATTTGCCAGGCTGGTTTGACTGCGTTCGAGGATGGCCTGAATGTAAGTCGCCTGCGGGTGCCGTTGGAGAAGATGCCTCAAGTCCGCGATCGATGTTTCCAGAATCGCGCGTGCACGATCCGCGTCGCCTCGGTCTGCCATTCGCCGAGCGAGCGAATCCTGCAGAATGGCCTTCCAGACCTGGTAGGGCACTGCGTCGGGATATTGCGCTGCCAGCGAAGTCTGCAGTTCCAATGCCTGTGTGATCGTCTTCTCCGCGTCATCCGACCGATGCATGCGATGAAGCACCTCGGACAGTGTGTACAAAGCCTGTGCTTCCGATGCTGTGTAATCCGGCGCATTCGGGTGTTCGGCAACCAGTTGCCGCAGGATGGCCGTCGCTTGGCGCAAGCGGTTTTCCGCGTTCGAGAATTGACCCTCACTGAAATGAGGGTCATGGGGATCGATCTTCGCGTACGCCTTGCTCAGATCGTACCGGTAATCGGGAACCTCAGGGTGATCACCGGCGAGCTTCGCAAGAATCTCGATGGCTTTGTCCTGAGGGCCCGACGATGCCTGGGGATCTGTGTCCCGGCGCGGAGGCAGGTCCCGGTAACAGCATGCGAGCAGGTGCTGATATTCGGGCACCGTCGGCTGTTCGCTCACCAGCGTCTCCAGGAGCCGGATCGCCAGCTGCAGGTAGTTCTCGTTATCGCGAGTCCGCAGAGGCGGCGGTGTGTCGGGTTTTCCCGTCCGGTCTCGTTCCGCCGGTGCGCCCTCGCGGGGTTTCGGAGCGGGGCTTGACGAAGGTCGTCGATCCCGGGTGTCGGGACGTTCCCGCCCGTAGGATGCGTCAGGCGGACCGCCTCGACCGAGGAAGAAATAGGTTCGGGCCAGTTCATACCGCAACGGAAGTGCACCCTCGGCGACGCGATCCGTTGCCGTCAATACATCGAGCGCTTTCCGATGAAGCGGATAACCTTCTTCCTCCCAGCGCGCGGTCCAGTGAAGGCTGCCAAGGTCGTTGCAGATTCCCGCAATCTCGCCATCCAGGGACGCATCGAACGGGGATTCCTGAGCCAGATGCCGGTACTTTTCGATGGCTCTGCGGTAAGCCGCCTGAGCCTGCTCGAAATCTCCGAGACGACGGCGAATATCGCCGACGCGACGGTTGGCTTCCGCGACCTTGCGGCCAATGACATCGTCATTCGCATCGATCTCCGCGAGACGGTCGTAATAGGTGAGCATCCGTTCCAGCAGCGAAGCGACCTCTTTGGAGAGCATTGGCTGCACCGGGACACGGATCTCGCCGTCCAGCGAACCATAAGCCGCCGCATCGGAGCCGCTCACGATCGAAGTCGGCATGAACTGCTCAAAAAGGTCGTCCAGCGCGGCAGAAGCGAGTTCCGAGACGGCGTCGGCTTTCCGCTGCTGCGATTCGGCGGCGCGGCGCTCCCTCGCCTCGCGAAACAGCGCGCTGCGCACCTGCCGGTTGGCGATATTCGTCGTCACGTATCCAGCCGTCGAGACGATTGCGAGCAGGACCAACAGGCCGGAGGCCAGTCCGATAAGCGCGGCAACCATGCGATTGCGGCGCGACCATCGCCAAAGCCGTTCGACCACGCCGACGCGGCGGGCGAGGATCGGACGATCCTCGAGGAACCGCTGCAGATCGTCGGCCATTTCCCGGGCTGATCCGTATCGGTGGGCCGGTTCCCTGGCGATAGCCTTCAGCACGATCGTCTCGAGATCGAGCGGTACCCGCGGATTCAGGTCGCGGGGGTGCGCAGGAGTCTCTCTCGCGATTCGCCGCATCAGCGAGCTTGGAGGCGAATCCTCGTAGGCCGGCTGCAAAGTCAGCAACTCATAAAGGCTCAACCCCAACCCGTAGATGTCGCTGCGGGCATCGACCTCTCCGTGAAATCGTTCGGGCGCCATGTATCGCAGGGTCCCGGCGATATCGCCCGTCTGGCTTGCTTCGTCATGCTCGCGGGACTTGGCGAGGCCGAAGTCGCCCACCCAGACGATGCCCTGCATATCGACGAGGAGATTTGCGGGCTTGATATCGCGATGAAGCGTGCCTCGCTCGTGCGCGTACTGCAATGCCTGGGCGGCCTGTATGCCGATACGGGCAACGCTTTCCCAGTACGGTCGCCCTAATTCCGCCGGAACGTCGAACGAGACGGTCTCCGCAGCCGGCCCGGCGGCCACGACCTGAGACGCCGACGGCGGTGTGGCACGCTGCTGCGGCAGTTCTTCGGTATCGGCATCGGACGAAGCGGTCAGCGAACCTGGCCTGTGGAACTCGCCTCGCAGAAGCGCCCTCGCCACCGACGTTGCGTCGTCAACGGATGCGGCCGCAGTACCCTCGATGATCGCCGTCGGACGCGAACAGTCCCTGGCGAGTTGGAGGAGGATCTTGTCCAGTCCCACTCCCCGAATCAACTGCATGACGATGTAATGCAGTCCTTCATGTTCGCCGACCCCGAACACCGGGATGATGTTGGTGTGATGCAGTCGGGCCGCGGTCCGCGCTTCGCGCTCGAATCGGCGCAGCGACTGGGGCTTGAGCAGCGAGGACTGGGGCAGCACCTTCACCGCCACACGGCGGCATAGCGATTCCTGTTCGGCCTCGAACACAATCCCCATGCCGCCCCGGCCGATTTCCCGGACGATGCGGTAGTCGCCGAGGCGATCGGCGATCTTTGCGGGGAGCACGCTCGGCCCCCGCTCGCGCTGCCGCCGCTGCGCCATCCGCTCCATCATTTCGGCCGCGGAAAACAACTCGCGGATCGATGCCGCGTGCCGCGGATGCAGGGCTTCATATTCGGCAATCGCGGCCGTTTCTCCGCGCCGAATACGCTCGACGAATTCGTCCAGCAGGCGTTCGATCAGTTCGGCATCTGTTTCGGTCATTGTTGTTCGAAGCCGGGAATCTCAAGAAGTACCTCACGGAAGTGCGACAGTGCCCGCATGTAGCGCCGGCTCGCGGCAGCCTTCTTTACGCCAACTACTGCGGCAACTTCATCGTTCGTGAGTTGCTCGAAATGGCGGAGTATCAACACCTCTCGATCGATCTCGTCCATGCGGGACAGCGCCAGGTCGATCTGCCGTGCCGTTTCCTCCCGGATCGCCGCCTGGCTCGGAGTTGTCAGACTGCCCGCCAGCCACGCGGCCAGTACCACGGAGCTTGCCTGGGGCATCACGGCGCCGTTCAGCGAGACCTCCCGGCCGACGGCTCGCATCTTCGCTCCCAGATGCCGCCGATGAAAATCGATCAGCGTATCCAGAACGACCCCGCGCAACCAGACAAATACCGGCACGTCGGCGCTGTCGAGGTAGCGATGCAGACGCTTGCGAGCCTCGAGAAACGCCTCCTGCAGGATATCGGCAGCGTCCAGCCGTCCCGATAAACGCGGATCCAGACGCAGTTCGATGATCTTGCGCAGCCGCAATGAGTGCTCGACCAGCATTTCGGCCAGCACCGGATCCCCGCCGTTGCGCAGTTGGGAAATCCGCACTTGGTCGTCGTGCATAAACTCCCGTTAATCAATTCTCGGCCGCTGTCTCAGACGCAGTCCGCAGTTCAATTCGACACCCGATTGGAGCCTGCTGCTTCCAGCGTCCGCGCTCCCGGGGGCCGGTCGGCACCCGAGTTGGAGAGTCAGCCCCGGGAGCTTTTGCTCCAACAATATAACCGGCCGGCCGACCGCCGCGTTTACCGCCGCCCGGCAAGGATTTTTCAAATATCAGGTTTCGAGAGGTAAACCGAAGCGGATCTCGTTCGGATACGTGCTTAGGCGCGAACCCGCAAGCGGTTCTGTGACGGATGCAATGAAGGACCGTGAAAGACGACCGATTCACGAAGGTGTTGTGACGATTCTCAGGGGAACTACGCCAAACATCCTAATCCGCAGGCTGGAGAAGAAAAACCGGGACGGACTGCCTGTCGGACGGTGCTGGCATTTTTCCGCGGATTGCGTGGAACAAGGGAAGAGCGAGGCAACGCAGGCGAAGGGGCCGCCGGTCAATGCCCCGGAAAGAGGACTCATCATGAAAGCGATCTCATCTCGTCGCAAGGTTTCGCAATTCAGGAAAGCCGCGGTCGAACTGCTCGAGACCCGGATGTGCATGGCCGGCGGCTCCGACCTGCTGTCTCCGGTCCCCGCGTCCGACCCGGCCGGCTCCGGCACCGTGGGAGTAACTGCTGCGGTCGGCGGAGCGGAAGGCTCGGTTGCAGCCAGCCAGTTTGCGGCGTCAAGTGCCGCTCAATTGCCTGAGTTCAATCTCGCCCAGTCGCTTTCGGATCAGGCCCAGCGAACCACATTGGCATTCGATGCGCTTGCCATGATGACGGGCAATCTGGATGCCCAGTCCTTCTTCCCGCCGGGAAAGGTCGCCGATTACACCGGCTTCCAATACCTGCGCGACAACGACCCCGACGATATGGGGCACAATACGAGTTTTCTCACACGCATCGCCAACAACGTGATCTATACGTTGACCGACAGTCAGTTCGATCAGTTGAAGACGCTCGCAACAAATCAGCTCGAACAGATCAACCTTTACGGCTACAAGCGATTCGCGCTGATGGAGGCCTTTCGCCGCCTGATGGATGGCGACCTCCCGGCCGGCACAACGGGGCTGAGTCTCGACGCGGTGAAAACCGCTTCGCGTGAACTGTATCAACTGGACGGCCAGATCAGCTTTGACCGGGCACTTCTCTATGCCAACCTGATTCGTTCGCTCAGCTCCTCGCAACTGAGCTATCTGGACGCCATGAAAGGCAAAGGGTTCAACTCCTGGCCCGATATCAGCAACGAGCAGATCAAGAGCCGGATGCAGGGGCTTCCGCAGGGTACGGCCGTCGCGGTGATGACCTATGCCAGCGATCTGTTCAGCTGGTACGCCGGTTCGCTCGAGGCGGATGTCTACTTCTGCCCGGAGCGTCACGGCACGTACTACGGCGGTTTCTACATCAAGGACGCCCCTGCGGTGGGCCACGAAGGCTACAGCATCAGCGAGCAGTTGACGGCTACGGCGGGCGCCGCCCTTTCCGACAGTTCCAAGGGATATGTCACGCAGAGTCAGGCCGCCATGATCTCGAGCCTCGTGGATCTGCAGAGAAACAACCTCTATGCGGGAAGCACCAACATCGTCCAGACGCGGACGCAGATCGCAACGCTGCTGCGCAGCCTCCTGACCTCGACGTCTTCCAGCGATTCCGTGAAAGCTCAGGTCCTCGCACTCTCGCAAACCTACGGCAATCTGGATGGAGAAAACAACTATCACTACGCCACAGTGTTCGCGAATGTGTATGCCACGCTCACCGCCGCTCAGAAGGCCAATCTGACGGCCCTTCGCAAGTCGATCATGTCGGGCACGTACTCGGACGGAACACCTTTTGACTATTCCGTGTGCACGACCCCGTTTCTGTACTCCAGCGTCATTACGGACACGAGCGTCATCGCGCCGTACATCAACAGCACGGACAGCTTCTTCACCAAGGCCTCAGTGATTCCGGCTCCTGAAATTCAGGTGCTCCTCGACACGACGGATATTCCCGACAATTCCGGGAGTCTGGCCTTCGGCACGACGCGCGTGGGCACAGCCGTCAGCAGAACGATCACTGTCAAGAACGCCGGCATCAGCAACCTCGTGCTGTCCGCGCCGATTCGCGTGCCCTCGGGTTTCACGGTCACCTCCAGCTTCGCAAAGGCCAGCCTGACTCCCGGTGCATCCACGACTTTCGTGGTGCGCATGAATGCGACCGCCGCCGGTTCATACAGCGGCACGCTTTCGTTCACGAACAACGACAGCGACGAGGGCACGTACAACTTCACTTTGTCCGGAACGGTCCTGGCGAAGCCGGCCATCGTCACGGGCACGGTCTGGAATGACGCCAACAGCAACACGCGTCGCGATTTGATCGAGAAAGGCCTCGGCAACTGGCAGGTGTTCGCCGACCTGAACAAGAACGGGAAATTTGATCTCGGCGAACCGGCCGCGCTCACGGCCGCGGACGGCACGTATCGGCTCGAGTTGGACGCCGGCGCTTACATCCTGCGCGAGACACTCGTGCAAGGCTGGCAGGCGACGTCGCCCGCCTCGGCTTGGTACAGCATCACGGTAAAGTCCGGCGGAACGCTTGCAGGCAAGAACTTCGGCAACCGCCTGCTGCCGGCTGCCGCGCCTGCGGCCCTGGGCAGGACAACGCTGCCGGCCACAACCGCGGACCAGTCCGCTCCGCTCGCCGCTCCCCCGTCGCCCCGCACAGACAATACCGCCACACCCAGCTCGCTCTTGGCCGGTGCGATTGTAACGGGGTCGGGAAAGAAGAGCGTTACGGAATACGAGACCGCTGTCGACGCAGCGCTGGCACAGGACATCTTGTGAGACCGTTTTCTGCGGGTTCACGGCCGAGTCGGGATCGACTGCGCACGCCAACTCGCGGAGTCGATGCCGAGCGAACAACGGACTCGTGCCCGCTCGTGCTCTGCGTCTCGTCGATGGGACCGACTGGGAATGAAAGGGCGCGACGTCGAAAGGTACGACTGCACGGCCGGTTGATCGGTCGAAGGAGCATCTGCATGAATTCTCGCACGCAAAGTCTGGTATTCGCGGCAGTGGCTGCCGGATTGACGGCAGTGCTCGCGAGCATGGTGGTCTCGCTGGCAACGCCGAAGAGCCGGGGCAAGAGCGTCGGTCTGTTGATCAACGACCCGCGCGCCTGGCAGGGATACACTTTGCTCGCCCCGATCTTCTCGACCGATACGTTTCTGATCGACATGAGCGGGCGGGTCGTGAAGACCTGGAAAAGCGATCACGAGCCGGGCCAGGTCGCTTACCTGCTCGACAACGGGCACCTGCTCCGCGCCGGCTCGCTCGCTCAACGGAACCGGGCGTTCCGTGCGGGCGGCGGCACGGGCGGGCGAATTCAGGAGTTCGCCTGGGACGGGACAATTGTCTGGGACTTCGAGTACTCCAGTGACGAATACCTGCTTCACCACGACGTCCTGAAGCTTCCCGGCGGCAACATCCTCGCGATCGCCTGGGAGAGAAAGACGGCTCAACAGGCAGTCGCCGCCGGACGCAACCCCGCGCTGCAGCGCAACAGCGAATTGTGGCCGGATACCGTGATTGAAATCGCTCCGACGGGAAAGACCACCGGCGAGATCGTCTGGAAATGGAAGGTCTGGGACCACCTGATTCAGGACTTGGATCAGTCCAAGCCGGATTACGGCGACGTCGCCCGGCATCCCGAGCGGATCGACCTGAATCACAGCTTCGGATGGACCGAACAACTCACCAATAAGGAACTCGAGAAGCTGAAATCGCTGGGATATCTCGGGTCCACATCCGGAGCAAAACAGCAGCGCTCCAATCCGGAATGGACTCACATCAATGCGATCTCGTACAACGCACGATTCGACCAGATCGCGCTCAGCGTGCTCGGGTTCAATGAACTCTGGATCATTGATCACAGTACGACGATGCAGGAGGCGAGCGGTCACTCGGGCGGGCGCGGCGGAAAGGGGGGCGACCTCCTTTATCGCTGGGGCAATCCGCAGGCGTATCGCTCCGGGAAGGCCGCCGACCAAAGGCTGTTCGCGCAGCACAACGTGCAGTGGATTCCTCCCGGCCTTCCCGGTGAGGGACATTTGCTCGTTTTCAACAATGGCCGCCGCCGGCCCGACGGAGAGTATTCTTCCGTCGATGAAATCGTCACCCCGGTGAGTGACCAGGGACAGTACTCGCACGATCCGGGAAAGCCGTTCGCTCCCGATAAACCCGTTTGGACTTACACTGCGCCCGGGAAGACACAGTTTTATTCGATGCACATTTCCGGCGCACAGCGGCTCGCCAACGGCAACACACTTGTCTGCAGCGGAGCGAACGGCACGCTGTTCGAGGTCACGCCCGGTAGCGACGTTGTCTGGAAATACGTCAATCCCGTTTCGCGACAACAGCGACAAGACGGCGGAAAGCCCCAGCAGCCGGGCGGTGGGCCGCCCAAGCCGGGGACCCGCGGCGATAGCAACGGCGGACGCCCTGGCGGAAAGGACGAGTCAACCAATACCGTGTTTCGAGTTTACCGCTACGCGCCCGACTTTCCGGGACTCGCGGGAAAAGACCTCACACCGCACGCTTCATTGGAAGAGTCCATCAGCCGCGCCGGCAATTCAGCGCCGGTTGCGGTGGCGCATCCGTAAAACTTGCCAAGAACTGAACGCGGCGGCAGTATCGCGAAATGCGGAACGGCTCGCCTCTGTGAACTCGGTCCATCGCATGAATCATCAAACCGCGCCAAAACGGGTCTTGCTCACATCCGCGCTGCTCGTCCTGCTCCTCCCCGGCGCGGCCTTCGCCTACGTCGGCCCAGGCGCCGGGTTTGCTCTGGCAGGCTCCATCATGGCCGTGTTCGGAGCCATGGTCTCTGCGCTGTCGATGCTGCTGTTCTGGCCGGTCCGGCGGCTGATCCGACTTGTTTTCCGCCGCCGGCCTCCCGGCAAGCCGAGCGTCCACCGCGTGGTGGTTCTGGGACTGGACGGACTCGATTTTCACCTCACGGAAAAACTCCTGGCCGAAGGCCGGTTGCCGAATCTCGCAGCGCTGCGCGATCAGGGTGATTTCAAGCGACTCGCGAGCACGCTTCCGCCGATTTCGCCGGTGGCATGGTCTTCGTTCCAGACCGGATCAAATCCCGGAAAGCACAACATCTTCGATTTCCTCGTGCCGGACGAGCAGACCTACAAGCCGAAGCTCAGTTCGGCGGAGATCCGCATGGTGCCCCGGACTATCGGCTGGTGGCCGCTCTGCTGGACGCGAAATGCGGCGGAAGTCCGCTTGCTGCGGAAGAGCCGCCCGTTCTGGAGCTTCCTGAGCGATTACGGCATTTTCAATTCAATTCTCCGCGTGCCGGTTACGTTTCCTCCCGAGAAACTACACGGCGTGCAACTGTCGGCCATGTGCACTCCCGACCTGCGGGGCACGCAGGGGACTTTTTCACTTTACTCCACTCGGCAGTCCGACCGCTCGGAAAGACTCGGCGGCGAGGTCCACTGCGTCGAACGGCGCGGCAATTTCGTTACCGGCGAACTCCTCGGACCGGCTCATCCGTCGAAACCGCAGGCGGGCCCCTTGAAGATCCCGTTTACCGTTGACCTTTCTGATAGCGAGTGCCCTATATTGAGACTCAATGGCGAGTCTCATAGGCTGCCGCGGGGCGAATACACCGGCTGGATCCGGGTCGTTTTTCAGGCCGGATTCGGCAGACGCATTCGAGGCATCTGCCGCTTTCTGCTCCGGGAAATAGAGCCGTCCTTCATGCTCTACGTCACGCCGGTGAACATCGATCCGGAATCTCCCGCCATGCCCATCGGCTATCCGGCCGTTTTCCCGACATACCTCGCGAAACAACAGGGTCCCTTTGCGACGCTGGGGCTGGCCGAGGATACATGGGGCGTGAGCGAGCACGCATTGGAAGATCAGCACTTTCTGCGCCAATGCCTGGACATCGAGCGTGAACGCGAGTCGATGTTCTTCGATGCTCTGGAGAAAGTGCCGAAGGGATTGTGCGTCTGCGTCTTTGACGGGACTGACCGCATGCAGCACATGTTCTGGAGATACCTCGATAGAGACCACCCGGCGCGTCCGCGGGAAGTGCCTCCCGAACTGGAATCGGCGATCGAGGAGACCTACGCGAGAATCGACGGACTTGTCGGCCGCACGATGGCACGCTGCCGGAAAGACGGCACGCTGCTGATGGTGATCTCGGACCATGGTTTCAATGCGTTTCGCCGCGCGATCGATCTGAATCGCTGGCTGGAAGAAGCCGGATATCTGAGCGTGGATAACGGGCGACGGAACGAAGAGCATTTCGGCGGATTGGATTGGTCGCGAACCCGCGCATTCGCGATCGGCCTGACGGGAATCTACATCAACGAAAAAGGCAGGTTCGGCCAGGGAATCGTCGAACCGGGCGAGGAAGCCGCTCGCTTGCGCGAAGAGATCGCATCGCGCTTGGCTTCCCTCACGGACCCGGCAGACGGGCGAGCCGCGATCCGCCGGGTCTATCAGGCTGCGAAGGTCTATCGCGGGCCTTACAAGGACCACGCGCCCGACTTGATCGTCGGATATTCCGGCGGTTTTCGCGTGTCCTGGGATACTGCCGTCGGCCGCACGGCAAGCTGCGTCTTCCACGATAACACGCGGGCGTGGAGCGGCGATCACTGTGTTGACCCGAGCGTCGTTCCGGGCGTGCTGTTCTGCAACCGCAAGATCCGCTGCGATCAACCGCGGCTTCTCGATCTCGGCCCGACGATCCTCAGGCAATTCGGTGTGCCGGTCCCCGACCACATGGATGGACAGGCCCTGGACATAGCGCAGTCGTCCTCGTCGCCGCCGGCGGCGGGCACTCCGGCGATGAACGCGGCCGTCGTGAGCGAGATTGCGAACCGTCCCCAGTTTTCGCGCCGCGTCGCGGCCGACCGGACAATACAAAGACCATGAAGCGATCCACCTCCAATCCGATCAATCGCAGATCATTCATCGGGCGAACAGCCGCAGCGATGGGGCTCGGTGCCGCGGGCTTGGCGGGCGGGGCCTACTGGCGGCACCGCCGCGCACCGAGCCATCCCGGCCGCAAGGTCATCGTGCTGGGCATCGATGGCATGGACCCGCGACTGTGCGAATCCATGATGCGCGATGGACTGCTGCCCAACCTGCAGCGAATCCGTGCGACCGGCGGGTACAGCCGGCTTGCCACCACGATGCCGCCGCAGAGCCCCGTCGCATGGGCATCGTTTATCAACGGGGCTGATCCGGGCTCGCACGGGATTTTCGACTTCATTCATCGGCACCCTCTCGACCCGCTCAGTCCGTTCTATTCAGCCGCCGAGACGCTTCCCGGCGAAGGCTTCTGGACCATCGGCGACCACCAATTGCAGCTTCCCTTCTGGCCGTTCAGCCACAAGCCGCCGTCGACCGTGTTGCGCCGCAAAGGCATCCCGTTCTGGGATCATCTGGATGCGGCCGGAATTCCGTCCACCTTTTATGATCTGCCTTCAAACTATCCCCCCAGCCCTTCGCAGTGGGGTTTCCACCGCTGCATCAGCGGCATGGGCACGCCGGACATGCTCGGCACGTACGGAACGTACCAGCATTTCAGCGAGGATGCTCCCGCGGACGGTCTTGAGGAAGGCGGCGGGAAGCGAGTGCCGCTGCAATTCGAGAACGACTCCGCCACGGCGGCGATCATCGGCCCCGTCAATCGTTTCCTGACCTCTCCTTCCGCGACAACGGTGGACATTTCAATCCGCCGCGACAGGCGATCCAACGCCGCGCTCATTGACGTTCAAGGCCGGAAGATCGTGCTGAACGCGGGACAGTGGAGCCCTTGGACCCGCCTCTCGTTCGCACTCTCCATGCCGGCCCTCGTTCCGACCGAACATGTAAGCGGCATTTGCCGGTTCTACCTGCAGCAGGTTTCGCCGATCTTCCGCCTGTATGTGTCACCGATCAATATCGATCCGACCGATCCGGCCGTCCGGCTTTCCGAACCCTCGCACTTCGTCAGTGAACTCTCGCGGCAAGCGGGCTTGTTCTACACGACAGGGTTCAAGGAGGACCACAAGGCTCTATCGAACGGTGTGTTCGATGACGATGAGTTCGCCAGGCAGGCGACGAGCGTATTGGACGAGCGCATCGCGCTCCTGGAGTACGCGTTGAAAGACTATGAAGACGGTCTTCTGTTTTACTATTTCTCCAGCAGCGATCTGCAATCTCACATGTTCTGGTGGGACACGGATCAGAAACATCCGACCAGAACCGCGCTGCAGGCGAAGCACGGCTTCGGACTGATCAAGCAACTGTATCGCCGCCTCGACGCCGTGGTCGGCAAAGTGCTTGACCGTTACGGAGCAGCGGCCACGATCTTCGTGCTCAGCGATCATGGCTTTGCCAATTTTGCGAGACAGTTCAATCTCAATTCGTGGTTGCGCGACAGTGGATTCATCGCTTCGCCCCAAGGCGGCTCCGTTCTCCAGGATGTCGACTGGTCGCGAACGCAGGCCTACGGGTTGGGAATCAACGGACTCTACTTGAACCTCAAAGGCCGCGAAGCGGACGGAGTGGTCGAACCGGGCGAGCAAAAGGAGCACCTCACGCGTCAGTTGATCGACGGTCTGCAGGCCGTGCGCGATGCCAACGGCGAGCAGGTCATCCGGCGCGTTTATCGCTCCAGCGAGCTCTATTCAGGAAATGCAACCGAGTTCGCGCCGGACCTGATTGTCGGATATGCCCGTGGTTATCGGGCGTCGTGGGAAACCTGTCTGGGTGAGATGACGCCGGAGGTGCTCTCCGACAATCGATCGGCGTGGAGTGCCGACCACTGCGCCGATGCCCGGGAGGTGCCCGGCGTTCTCTTCTGCACTCGTCCGATCCGGCACGCCGCGCCGTCGCTGGAGGATCTGGCGCCCTCCATTCTGGCCGAATTCGGACTGCCCGCGCCAGCCACGATGACAGGCAGAAACATGTTCGCTACTTGACTGAATAAGGTTCGGGAGCCCCAACGATGGCCAAAGCAACCATTCCGAATGAACTGCATGAACGGGCAAGAAAAGTCGCGGAAGAAGAGGGCTACAGCAGCATTGACGAGTTCATCGCGCACGCGATGGAAGACGCCCTGAAGCGAAAGGAGACCGACCGCGCGGAACAGCAGGTGGCTGATCAATTGCGCGGCCTGGGATACATCGAATGAATGCGATGCTGAGCGAATTAACCGTCGCGCTGAATGCGTTTGCGAATGCCTGCGCCTCCATCGTGCTGGCTCCGGTTCCACTGCTTCCCGAGTGGGTCTCCGCGACCGTTATCGCAGCCGTCAGCGGAATGCTCATGTTGCTGATGTTCAAGTACACGTCGCGCCAGGCGGCCTTGAAGCGGGTGCGGCAGGACATCAACGCAAACCTCCTCGCATTGTCGCTTTTCCGTGACTGTGTGTCGGTCAGCCTGCGATGTCAGGCCCGAGTCCTTCTGGCGGCCGGACGACTGCTGCTGTTGAGCTTCGTTCCGGTCTGCGTGATGTGCGTCCCCACCTGCCTGCTGCTCAGCCAGTTGGCCCTGTGGTATCAAGCGAGACCCTTGCATGCGGCGGAAGAGGCCGTGGTGACCGTGCACGTGAGAACCGAACCGGGGCGCGTAATGCCGGACGTGCTTCTTGCCCCCGGTTCCGCGGTGGAGCTGTCTGCCGGGCCCGTCTGTGTTCCGGCGGAACAGTTTATCTGCTGGAGAATCCGCGCGGTCCAATCCGGGCACAAACAGCTGACTTTCATCTCGGGCGGCCGCGAGTTCGAAAAACAACTGGCGGTGGGCGAGGGACTGATGCGAGTCAGTCCGCGCCGTCCGTCGTGGAACTGGGCGGATATGGCCAGAAATCCCGGCGAACGGGCCTTTCCTCCGGATTCTGTCGTCCAGGCGATTGATGTCGCTTATCCCGAACGCGATTCCTGGACGGCCGGCACCCGCACCTGGATCTGGTACTGGTTCGCCGCTTCCATGGTCTTTGGCTGTCTGCTGCGCCCCGTGTTCAAGGTAAACCTCTGACCGCCAACTGCTGTTCGCAGGAGCTTCGATATGACTGGCATCAACGAAATCAACATCGTGTCCGGCCTCCCGCGTTCAGGAACGTCGCTGATGATGCAGATGCTCGAGTGCGGAGGCATGGCAATCGTCACCGACAACGTCCGCGCGGCCGACGTCGACAATCCACGGGGATACTATGAACTCGAAAGCGTAAAGAAGATCCGAGAAGATACGTCGTGGCTTCCTTCCGCTCGGGGCAAGGCATTCAAGATGGTTTCGCAGTTGCTTTACGATCTTCCCGCAATCGAGAAGTACCGCGTTGTCTTTATGCGGCGCAATCTCGAGGAAATGCTGGCCTCCCAGGACGCGATGCTCCGACGCTCCGGCCGCGAACCCAAGCCTCACCACCAAATGACTCAGGCATACACGCTGCATTTAAGAAATCTCGAGAATTGGCTCGGGCGGCAGTCCAACTTTCGAGTGCTCTACGTCAGCTACAACGATCTTGTCCAGCACCCCGAAAGCGAGGCGAGGCGCGTGAGCATCTTCCTCGATGACCAACCGGATGTGACGGGCATGGTCCGCGCCGTCGATTCGACTCTCTACAGGAACCGGACGTAGCTGCGGGCGGTGAACTGCCGGTTTCACCGCCGAAACTGCTTGCGGCAGTCGCCGGTTGTGTATCCGCTTCACTGAAAGCGGTAGGATGATGGTTGTGCGGTTCCCCACGCTGCGTCGGTTCCTCGCAGGATGACGCAGGAGTATATCGTGTGTGGCTGAAGATGAATGACGATGACGCCAGGCACGGTCAGCAGTCGCTGCTTCTGCCAGAGTTTCTGGCTCGGCTCGCTGACCCCGCCGTGCGGACGGTGATGCTCTGCGGTTGTGGAGGGGGATTCGACTTCGTCCACAGCCTGATCCTCTATCCCGAATTGGCACGGCTTGGCAAGCGCGTGGTGATCGGCAGCTACTCGTTTGGAGATCCGAACGACATCTCAGGCGATGCTTCGGTTGTTTTCGATCAGGAAGGCGTCGTCGCAAAGCGTGTGACGGCGGCCAGCGTCCCTAATCCGTACTATGGGCCGGAGGTTCATGTCTGCAGCTATCTTGACCGCCAGTTCCCGCAAGATGCTCCCCACTCCGTATATGCATATTACGCACGATCGTTCAGTGTCCCGTTATTGAAGGTTCTCTACCGCCAATTCGCTCAGCGGCATGCGATTGATGCGATTGTGCTGTTCGACGGCGGATCTGACTCGCTGATGATCGGAGATGAAGAGGGCCTTGGCGATCCGATTGAGGACTGCGTCTCGGTGACCACGGTGGCGTCGCTGACCGAAATCAAAACCCGGATCCTAATCAGCATTGGTCTCGGGTGTGACCGTCACAATCACGTGTCAGACGCGGCGTCGCTGCGGGCAATTGCCGAGTTGACCGCACAAGGCGGTTTTCTGGGTGCTGTGGTTCTGCAACCCGGCAGTGCTGGCTACCGGTTCTACAAGAATGGCCTGGACCACATTTACGAGCGGCAAGGATTCCGCTCGGTGGTCGGAGATGTGATCACTGCGTCTGCTGAGGGGCATTTCGGCAGCGAGTACATTCCCACCCGACTGAAATCACGCGTGGATCCGGGAGAAATGTTCCTCTGGCCTATGATGGCAGTGTTGTGGGCGTTCGACGTGGACTTCGTCGCCAGACGATCGTTGATGAGCACATGGATCTGCGATCAAACGACCGTACTCGGCTGTTACGATGCGGTGCGAGCGGGGCGGGTGGCTCTTCAGGATCGCCTGAGACGCGTGGAGGATTGCCCAAGACACGAGGAATTGCGAGGTGACTTTCCAAACCTCTGGCTGCCCTGGGAGTGGCCGTGAGCATTTTCTTCCGCCGGGATGCCGACTCGCTATTTGGCAGATAGCGGTGTCGCGTCACACCCGCATTGGAGTCGGGTCAGCATCAGTCCGAGTCGCACGAGCAGCCGCATGATGGCTCCGTTCCGCGAATCGCACCGATTATTATCGCCATTGCGCAGCCCGTGCCGGCTTTCACGGTCACTGCCTCGCTGGGGCAATTCCTGGCGCACGCACCGCACTCCATACAGGCGTCCCGGTCCACCACCTTCGCCTTGCGGTTTTCCATGCGGAAGACGCCGTGGGGACAGACGGACACGCACATGCCGCACCCGTTGCACGTCGCTTCATTCAAGGTCAACGTCACCGCGTTCCGCAGATATCTCAAACCGAACATGAATTGGCTCCAGGTTTCAATCGCCCTGTGCGGGTCGCTAAACGAACCGGCCCACGAGCCACGTGGCAACGCCGACAAACGTTGCGAGAAGTTGCGCGGGCAGGGCTTTTCTCATTTCTCGCCGGACCCCGGAAACAGAGGTGAAAGTCGTACAGCCGGTGAAGTTCATTAAGAGGAAACTGGCAACTGCGGGGATGATCAGGCACCATGCGGCCAAATCGAGCCTGCCCCCGATGCCGATGGCGTCCAGGCCCGTTCCGCATGCGAGCACCGCCGAGAACAACAGCCCGAGCCAGAGCCCTTTCAGCGCAAAGGGCCGGCCGGGAAGGTATGGCAACATCACCGGGCCGAGCACCAACGCCCCAAGGCTGGTTGCCAGGAATACGACGGCAGATGGAAGCCCGACACTCATTAGCCGCTCCGGCGAGTATCCGTCGCTCCCGAGTCCGGCAAGAAGGAAGAAGCAGACCGCCACGGTCAGCAGTTTCCCCGCGGCATGCACCATCTCCACCGGAACCACCGCCAGACGATCGCGGAGAGAAAAATGCACCAGCCGCATCTCGGGAGTCTTAATGCCGCCGTCGAGAAACTCACACAAATCGGTTGCATATACGGGGCCGAACACCGGACGAAAGTCCGTGCGATTCAGTACCTCGCGTGCGCAGACTCCAACCGCAGAAAGCTGCGGAAGAACCAGCACACGATGGGATACTAATTCCGCAACCCGAGTCGCTTGGATCCGCCGCACGACCTCATCGGTTCCGAACGTCCCCTTGGCCGCAGCGCACCAGACGTTGATCCCTTTGGTGTCAAGCACGATGAGCCAGACGTCGCGATCCGCCAGTTGAGAACGAAGGCTGTCGAACGTGAGCTTGTAATTCGCCGTCACCAGCACGGGTGACTCGTCGGTGGGATCGCCAACGGCGTAAAGCCCCGGCGGTATAAGGTAGCGCATCCGGCCGATTGCCCACCGTACTTTCCATCCGCCCAGCCGGTCGGCCCACGTCAGCGAAGTTGATACCCGGGGAACATCGCCCGCGGGAGTAGCGACCTTGCCTTGGACCCATGGCGCCGACCAAACCGCCTGATCCGCCACCGGCTGCAAAGAGGCAATTCCGTCTGCCGTCGTAGGGGCCGCTATGCTGCAGCAGCACTTACCGGACTTCGGAGACGTGGCGTCCACAACAAGTCCCTCCGCTCGATTTCTGGCGTCGGCAAAATCCCGCAGGGTCGATCTGCCGGATCTCGCCAATCGCCCGCAGGGCGGCGAGCATTCCCGGGAGTTCTCTTCCCATGCTTCAATCTCGATTTTTCATTTCGGCGATTCACGAAATATACCCTGATCCAGCTCCTTAACGGAAGTGCAGCGTGAAGGCCGGATGAACGCCCATGACCCGTTCGGCTGAAGCACCTCGTGCGCGTTTCGATAACGACACGCGACTGCCGGCGACCGATTTTGCAGCCGCGATGAACTGGCCGGCACCGGATCGGTTGGAACGAACCGGCATTCCCCGCTCGGCCACCCTGGGCACAAGAGGCGTCGCACGATCATGCGCGCAGGTGAGAGTTTCGAGAACTGCGAAAACGCGGCAATTTCCCGACCGGCAGGAACGAGTCGCAAAGGACTTAAGCCACGGATGGCGACTTCGCTCTTCAGTGTTAATCCGTGACCAACCGTGGCCTCCTCCCCTCCGGACTAACGACTTCCCGCTTCCCCGTGGCCGGTGGTGGCCAGTTCAACAACCGGGACCAGTTGCACTTCCTCCGCGGACGTTTCGTTGAAGAACCTGAAGAGCAATCCGTACAGCACCATTGCGGATAAGACGCCGGTCAAGAAGTCCGTAACTATTACCGCGACGGCCGTGTAGCTCATCAGCCCGGCGTGGAACCAGCCTTGTGCGAGGACCTGCCTGATTTCGGCCGGTTTGACCATGTTGCCGGCCACCCACATCAGGATGCCGCCGATGCAGGCCATCGGAACCAGTTCCAGGTATCTGGCAAGAAAGAACGCCAGAGCGAGTTTCAGAACGCACTTGAAGATGCCCGCCAACGGAGTTACTGCACCGACCTTGATGTTGCTGGCGGTTCGCGCGAGCGCGCCGGTATGCGGAAATCCGTTCAGCAGGGGGACGAAGACCTGCACCAGGCCTTGCCCCCAGAATTCCTTGTCGGGATTGAAGGGCGTCCCGCGATTGTCCGCCAGTCGGTCCGCCATCCGCGAACACAACAGGCTCTCGACGCCGGAGACAAAGACGATCGCCACCACAAAATAGGCCAGATCCCGCAATACTTCGAAATTCCAGCTCGGAAGCGACGGCCACGTCAGGACAAAAAAGTCGGTGGGAATCTGGCCGAACTTGGTGCCGATCAGCGTCAGATCACTCCCGTCCGACAGTACCCGGACGAGCAAGATACCGGCGACGATCGCCACGAGCGGGGCCGGAATGTAGATCGAGACTTTGAGCAGGTATTTCGTTACGAGAAAGGTGACCAGGGCGAGCAACAGAGCCTCCCCGCGGTACTCGCCCAGGTGCTGCCAGATCGCCAGGAGTTTCGTGGCGAAACTGTGTCCCGGCAGAGATGCATGCGATTCGAGCATGGCCTTCTTGAGCTGAGTTTCCATCTCCGCGCCGATGCCCAGGACTTCGCCGACTTGGCTGAGCGCAATGGTAACGGCAATCCCGATGGTGAATCCGACCACAATGGAGTGCGGGACGAGATTTGCGAGCTTGCCGAGTCTGGAGACTCCCATCAGCATCAGGATGATTCCGGCGATCATCGAAGCCAGAACCAGCAATCCGTGGCCGGCGTACGGATTTTCGGGAGTCGCGTAAGCGGACATGAGTCCGGCAATCAGCGGAATAAATGCTGCCGTTGGTCCGTAGACCTGGTACTTTGAACCGCCGAATAGCGAACCGACAAGTCCTGCAACCGCTCCGCCGACAATTCCCTGTTCCGGTTTCAGGCCGGAGGCCATCGCGAAGCCCATGGCTAATGGAATAGCCATCATAGCGACGATCAGTCCGGCGCTGAAATCCCGCAGAAGGACCAGATGCCAGGGGCCTCGACGCAAATCCTCGAAACGGGCATCAAACGGATTGATAAACTGCTTCAGCGTGTGCAGCATCGTAGAACGTCCTTTCCCGCCGATGAATGGCGGTGGTATGTATTGGGATCGAAGACCGCGAATGGGCAAAAGAAGGCCGTCTCGAGGGACCAAAGTCATACGGCGCGAGACAGCTTGGCTTTCGCACGCGACGCCGCGGGTATCCGCGTCGGGGATGACGGTGGGGATGACGGTGGGGATGACGGAGGGGACGGGGGCGGCGCCGGGATCACGGTCGTTACGGGATGAAAGGCCTGTTGGTCCGGATCATAAGCGCTGACCTCGCCGGTCTCGATCTTGTACACCCAGCCGTGCAAGCGGAGCCGCCCGCAAGCCAGGGCCGCGGCAATGGAAGGGTGTGTGCGCAGATGTTCCAGTTGAACCAGGACATTCTGCTCGGTGGCCCGGGCCAGCCGCTCAGCGAGCGAGCACCGTTCATATTTTCTGGCCACAATTCGGCGCGTCGCCTCGGCATGGGAGAGCCACGCCGCCACGGCCGGAAGGCCCTTGATGGCGTCGGGCTGCAGCAGCCCCCTGATGGCACCGCAGTGAGAGTGGCCGCAGACAATCACGTCTTCCACCCCGAGTCCGGCCACGGCGAATTCAATGGTTGCTTCTTCTCCGCCGTTGGCAGCGCCGTACGGCGGGACAATGTTCCCCGCATTGCGCAGGATGAACAACTCACCGGGTTCCGTGTGGGTTATGAGATTCGGATTGACGCGCGAGTCGGAGCAGGTAATGAACAGAGCTATCGGCTGTTGGCCCTTGGCCAACCGCTTGAACAGCCGCAGCTTGGACGGAAATACGTTCTGCCTGAAATGGTGCACGCCTTCGACAAGTGTCTGCATGATCAGCCTCGGAGAGAAATGGACCGGCGTTCGTGATGAAAGGCCTGCTCCCCGTCGCGCGCCTGGTCGGGCATCATTTGACATGTGCCCGTCAAGCGGCGACATCTCGGCACGAACCGGCGTTTGCGCAGCAGCATGGTGATCGGATGCGGGTGTGATGTACCCGTACGGATTACCCACCATCGCCGTGTAACAGCGGCTGTAGAGAGGATGCTGGCCTACGAGATTGAGCTGAGCGACGACTGAATCATCGCAATAGCTCAGCACCGCATCCGTTGTGAAGGCAACGCTCGCCCCTCGAAGCATCGGCGACGCAGACCTGGCCTGTGAGGCATGCGCGTCGAGCCGAGTCGCAGGAGCAAGGTGCAGACCAATTCCGCATCCGCAAGAAGCGGGCTTCAGTTCGCTGGCATGGTGCCGCGTGGATGACCGATTCTTTCGAGCGTTCTTCCTCCGGGCAACCGCTTCGTCCATGCTCTTCGTCGGCCAGCAATCGCGGAACGCACCGGTTCAGATCGGGGCCGGTCGTGGCTACCAGCAGCAGGCAGATGCTGAAGTAGCGCCAAATTGTGCTGCCCCATCGACTCATGAAACCGTCACTTGCGCCAACCGGGATGTCGGTACTGCCAGCGGAGAATGCAGACGCTGCCACCGTCGGCTATTATCGTCTAATATGCGATCGCGTCATTAACTCGGTCGCGATCGTCAAGGTCCAATAGCTGGGACCACGGGCAATATATGCGCGGCGATTCTACGTGTGGCGTTGATTGCGGTCAATATCGTGCATCCGCATTGGTTGCGGTGTGACTGTCGATGGCGGAGTGGCAATAGCGACGAGTGCGGCACGACGATCCCGGACGGGGCAATCACAGCGTGCAAGCATGAATGGTTGATCGGCCGTCGAACAAAGGAGCGGTCCATGAGTTCTTCACGGGGGTGGGCAATCTCGCTGGTTCTGCTGTGCGGCGCTGCGGCTCGAACAGCGGAGAGGCCTGCGGATGTGCTGCGTGATCCGTGGGGCATACCGCACGTATTTGCCGACACGGATGCAGCTGCATTTCGCGGTTTGGGATATGCAACCGCGGAAGATCGCGGTTTTCAGATGACTTACTCCCTGCGGATCATCCAGGGCCGCCTGGCGGAGGTCGTCGGCGACGTGCAGCAGATGAATCGGCGGGATACGGCTCTGGATCAGGACCGCAAGATGCGGACCTTTGGATTCTATCGAGCAGCGCGGAACTCCGCGGCGCAGCTGGATCCGGAAACGCTGGCACTGTTGCAGGCTTATTGCGACGGGGTCAACGCCTATTTCAATGAACATCGAGACCGCCTCCATCCGTTGTTTGCCCGAACCGCCATGCAACCTGAGCCGTGGACGCCCGCCGACTGCCTGGCGTCGTGGTGGCACCTGGGGCAATTCTTCGCAAGCGACGGCACGCGCGATCTGATCGCCGGTCGAAGCGAGGCTGGGGGCCGGCAGACCGGCAGCCCCGTGCGAGGCCAAGCCGCCGGGCGAAATGCGGGACGCCCGGATGAGCGTGCCGCGGTGCGGGCTGATCTGAAGCCGATGCCGCCCGACGACGAACCTGCGGTGGTGAAGCGGACCGATGTGCCGGCCGAATGGGCCGAGCGGGTGGATCGGTACGCTCGCGAACACTCGCTCCGAGGCGACACGGTCGGCCCGCCCGGACCGAAATTCAGCCATGCCTGGGTCGTGTCGGGACAACGCACGACGACCGGTTCGTCCGTGCTGGTCAGCGATCCACAGACGCCCGTGCGGAATCCGTCGTTGTTCTACGAGTTCCACATGCAGGGCAAAACGTTCAACGCGCGCGGCATCGGTGTGCCGGGCAGTCCGATCATCCTTATCGGTTTCACGGAGCAGGTCGCCTGGGGCGTCACCGCGCTGGGTGCGGATCAGGCCGATCTGTTCCAGTTGGAGACTGACCCCGGCAGGCCCGACGAATACCGATTCGACGGCCAGTGGCGGCCGATGACGGTTTATCGCGAGACAATTCGAACCAAGGGCGGCGAGCCGCTCGAATACACGGTCCGCGAAACGCATCTCGGGCCGGTGGCGACGGAATTCTGCTTTGCCCAGCCGGGTGATCCTGAGGTCGCGTTGAAGCGAGTCCCCGTCTGCGAGACGGAGCGCGAGACCATTCAAGCGGCAATCGCGATGCTGCGTGCGCGTACGGCCAGTGAGTTCGACGCTGCTTTGGCCGACTGGCGGTTTCCAAGCGCCAATGTCGTCTTCGGCGACCGCGCGGGAAACATCGGATATCGAGCGACGGCAGCAATTCCAGTGCGGTCGCGGCTCGATCCCACCAGTGGCCGCGGTGCGAGGCCGGGACATACGACGGAGCAGGACTGGCAGGAGATTCTGCCCCACGACCTGCTGCCGGGAGTGCGGAACCCGGCCTCCGGATTCATCTACAGCGCCAACCATCGACCGATCGAATCGTGGTATCCAATACCGTTGGGAACATCGACCGGCGCGGGCGGGGATACGATCCGTTCATGGCGGCTGCGGGAACGACTGCGGGCCAAAGATCGATTCACGCCCGAAGATGTGCGGGATATCCACTTCGATGCCGTGAACCCTGCCCGCCGCGACATGGTCCGGCTTGGACTGCACTTGCGGGACGTACTCAAGCGGGATCTGTCCGCCGACGCGCAGTCGGCGTTGGCCCTTCTCGAGCCGTGGTATCGCGCCGGTGCTTCCTCGGCCTTGTCGGAGCCTGGCGCCGAGCTGGCGGTCGAGCTGAACACGTTCTTCCGTTTCATGGTCACCGACCTTGCGCTGGTTTACGGCGGCGGCGAGTCTGGGCTGGCCTATTTCCTGAAGTCCGCTGTCGCCCGCCTGGAAAGCGACGCACAGGCCGATATTTCGCCGCTGGAGCAGCAGTACCTCGATCAGGCTCTCGCCGGCGCCTGGCAATCGGCGCGGCAGAAATATGGTCACGATCCGACCCTCTGGAATCGTCGCGCTCGTGAAGCCACGCAGCGGCAGCGGTTGGGTTACTACGAGAGTCTGGACGGTTTTCCGACGCTCGATGCCGGTCAGTCGGTGTCGCAGCCGGCGCTGACCAGAACCGACGGCGGCACGATCGGATGCCAGACCTCGCAGTCGTACACCCAATGGGTGCCCATGCACGATCCCGACCAGGCGCAGAGTATCCTGCCCATTGGCCAATCAGAATGGCCCGGCGATCCCGCTCGGACCGGCACGCTGGCTCTTTGGAGCGAAGGCCGCCTGCATCCCGCTCCCTTGTCTCGGGAGAAGGTCAAGTCGCTGATTGGCTCCGCAGCCGATAAAACGCACTGATTCCGGTTCCGCCAGATGGGATGATTGCGGGCCTCCGTTTCTTGAAAATTAATCCATTGCTTTTGAGACTCGGTATCATTATGCTTCGGTGGTGGGCGAAGAACTGTCCGCTGAGCTGCCCGGTAGAAACAGGCGGCCACGAAAATCGGTCCAACTCCTTGTTTAGAGCTCGACAGCCAGTGCTGCGGAGAACCCGCCAGCGCCAGCCATCTAGCCTTGGCTTTCATGGCCCATAGTTTCCACGGGCTGGACCAATTGCCTTTGGGCGCATTTGTGGGTCCAAAGCCGGTTCTCGCTTTTCCCGTGGCAGAGTTGCGCCGGTGAATGTTGGCCGACAGCGAAGTCGTGCCGATGTGCACCGGCGGAGCGAGGAGATCCCAGATGGACAGCGACGATCGTGGCGGCGGGGCTCGCCGATGTTACACGTCCGAAGAGCCCGAACCGTGCAAGATGTGTCCGGCAATTGCGGGACATCGAGTCATGAATTCGGATGAGTTGCTCAAGGGCGAACGCGAGTTGATCATCATCCATAGCGGCCAGATGTATCGTCTTCTTTGTACACGAAACAACAAACTGATCCTGCAGAAGTGAACGCGTCAGAGGCCCGAATAAGGGCCGTACGCATTCCGTTCTGACTTTGAATCATTCATGCCCGCCAGCCGTGGCGAACGCTAGTCATCCGCTAGCGATCCTGGCCAGCCAGCCCCTTGAACGACTTGCTTTTCCGGCTCGGGTTGCGCGCTGCCTGCGCGCTGGCTGGAACGGCCCATCGCTGTCTTAAATTGGAGGAACTGTCATGCAGTCGAATTTTCGCAGGCGGGCATTCACGCTTATTGAACTCCTGGTGGTGATCGCGGTCATCGGAATGCTCGTCGCGCTGCTCCTGCCGGCCGTCCAGGCCGCCCGTGAAGCGGGGCGGCGAATGCAGTGCGCAAACAACCTCAGGCAGATCGGTCTGGCGATGCATAATCGCCTGACGACTTTCCGAGCGCTGCCGCCCAACGGAATTTACACCTACGGCGGATCCGTGATGGTATCGACTTCGCCGTGGTCCGCGGTTTCCCGCATCCTGCCCTTTATCGAACAGGAGAATCTCGCGCAGGCCATTGATTTCAACGTGAGCTACAACGCACAGCCCGGGATTTCGTCGCGGCGAATCGCCACGTACGTGTGCCCGGATGAAGTCAACGACAAGGGCTCCGGCAGCGACCCGACCTACGGGAACAAATACTGGACGCTCAACTACGCCGTGAATCAAGGCACTTGGGCTGTGCTGTCGGGTAAAGCCTCGAGCATGCGCTACGGGGATGGCGCTTTCAGTCCGACGCAGGAAATCCGCCCGTCGGAATTCCTGGACGGAATGAGCAACACCCTGGCTGTTGCTGAAGTGAAGGGATACACGCACCGCGTCTCGGGCAACAGCAATGCATCGTTCAACCCGGCGTTGCCGCCGCCTTCCTCTCCGGAGGATCTTTTCGCGTCCTTCTCACCTGCCGCGTTCGACCCGGCGAAGTTCACGCACACCGAGTGGGTTGACGGCAAAGTCCACGAGACCGGATTCACGACTCTGTTTCCGCCCAACACGAAAGTGGAGTTCGTGAGCGGTGCCGCGAGTTACGACGTCGATTTCGTTTCCGCGACCGAATCGAGTCTCGGCGACACCTATGCAGCAGTCACGTCACGGAGCTACCATCCTGGAGGGGTCAATGTGCTCTTGATGGACGGATCGACGCGTTTCGTCGCGGGCAGTATCCGCCAGGACGTCTGGCGTTCGCTTGGCACTCGGGCCGGCGGTGAAGTCACGGCCGAATACTGAGGGCACGGCCGAATACTGAGGGGGCATCTCCCGGGGCATTGCCGGCGTTTTCGAGATAGGATCTGTTGAACCTATTGCAGGCTCGTCGCACGAAAGGCGGTTCGATCGCTGCGTCGGACTGTAAAGGCTGTGGGGTCGCGCCCGAGACGGCAGGAATCTCGGGCAAGTCCCCGGGAGCCAGGACAGGCCCGGGTCCGCAGTGGGCTAGTCAGAACGGGACGTTGCTTGATAATGTCTCGTTCGTGTGCAGGCGGAGTGCGAGCAGTTGAGGAGACCGGCAATGCTGGAAAAACACTGGAAAGAGATGCGTCTTCCGTCGGACTTGATAGAAGTCCTGTCCGGCTGCCCGGGGTTTGAGGTGCCGCGCGATCGCGAGACGCTTCTGCGGTTGGCGATGGGCGGGAGCCAGACGGCCGATGTTTTTGACGTTGTCTACGATGTTCCGGGCGCAGGTCAAGTCCAGGAAGCGACGGTGACTCGCTGCAAGAACGGGCTTTCGATCAATTACTCGGACCCGAGAATGCGGCGTCGGGATCCGGATTGCATGCTGGTCGCCGACGAGAACCCGTCGGACAAGGAGCGGTTCAGCGACCGTTTTGGGCGTTCGTTCGCACCGTTGCGCGCCGAGACGTTCGCGTGGCTCAAGAGCCAGTCGCTGATCGTATTGCCTCTCTATTCGGGAGGCAGAGAATTCGGGTCTCCCATGCTGCTCGTGGCTCCGCGCAACGCCGCGTTTTTCGTCGGGGCTTTGGCCGACCTGCAGGAAATGCTGCCGGGCGAGCAGGTGCCCAGGAATTTTGAACCCACGGCGATCATCTATCTGGCTCCGCCGTTCCGGCACACACATTTCGGCGGCAAGCAGGTAGTGGTTCACAATCGTTTCGAAGGGCTTCATGAGATTTTCGCTTACAACCTCTATCCGGGGCCGAGCGCCAAGAAGGGGGTGTACGGTGTGCTGATCCACCAAGGCGAAAAGGAAGGGTGGCTGACTGCCCACGCTTCGACAGTGCAGGTCGTGACTCCCTACGACAATATTGTGACGATCCTGCACGAGGGGGCGAGCGGCGGCGGAAAGAGCGAAATGCTCGAGCCCGTCCATCGTGAACCGGATGGGCAATTGCTTGTCGGACGGAACCTGATCAGCGGCGAAAAGCGTCTCCTTTCACTGCCTCGCGGCTGCGAGCTGCGACCTGTTTCCGACGACATGGCACTTTGTCATCCCGCACTGCAGGCGGATGACGGGAAACTCGTAGTTCTGGATGCGGAAAATGCCTGGTTCCTGCGGTTCAATCATATCTCCAGGTACGGCACGGATCCTTATTGGGAAGGGTTGTGTTGCCATCCGGCCGAGCCGCTGTTGATGTTGAATCTGGATGGCAAGCCGCGTTCGACGTGCTTGATCTGGGAGCACATCGAAGAAGCACCCGGTCGAACTTGTCCGAATCCCCGTGTCATCATGCCGCGCCGCCTGGTGCCGGGCGTCATAAGCGACCCGGTGTCGGTCGATATCCGCAGTTTTGGTATTCGCACTCCTCCGTGCACGCGAGAGCAGCCGAGCTTCGGCATATTCGGCTTGCTGCACGTACTTCCGCCGGCATTGGCGTGGCTGTGGCGATTGGTCGCTCCTCGCGGACATGACAATCCGAGCATCACGGAATCGGACGGCATGATGAGCGAAGGGGTCGGTTCATTCTGGCCGTTTGCCACGGGGCGGCGCGTGACGCAGGCGAATCTGCTGCTGCGCCAGATTCAGGCAACTCCGCGCACCCGCTACATCCTCGTTCCGAACCAGCACGTGGGGGCGTGGGAAACCGGGTTCATGCCGCAATGGCTGGCACGCGAATACCTGGCCCGCCGCGGCGGTGCCCGATTCCGCAAGGACCAACTCGTCTCCGCGCGTTGTCCATTGCTCGGTTATGCCATGCGGTCGATGCAGATCGAAGGCACGATGATGCCGCACTGGATGCTCGAACTGCAATTGCAGGAGGAGATAGGCGAAGAAGGCTACGATCAGGGAGCCGAGATGCTCTATGATTTCTTCGGCAGGGAACTGCCCGCGTTTCTCGAGCCGGATCTCGACCCGCTTGGAAGGGAGATCATCGAGTGCTGTCTCGACGGCGGCTCGCTCGGTGCGCTGGAAAAGCTGCTTCCCCAGGACATCTTCCTGTGACACATCCGTCACTTCGGTGATTTGGCTGTTCGATCAGGGGCCAGGTTGAGACGGGACGCCGGAGGCGGAGCGGGATACCTTCGTCCGTGTCTGTCCGTGGATTCGTCGGGTACCGTTGCATCGCACCTGGGGCAGCGCGTATCGGGGGCGTCAACCGTTCTCCAGCACCCATTGCACGGCGGCGCGGTGCAGTTCTGCGGCGTTCTTTAAAGACAGCTTGCGCTTGATCTTCTGCCGGTGCGACTCCACCGTGTTAACGCTGCGGTGCATGCGGGTCGCAATGTCGGAGGTTGAAAGGCCTATCCCGATAAGTCGGAAGATCTCCAGCTCGCGATTCGAGAGACCTTTCAGTCCGACCGGCTTGTGGTGCTTTGTCCCGGCGACTGTCCGAGTCAGCAGCTGTTGAGCGGTTTCTTCGCACAGGTAGATCTTGCCGTCGCGAACGCAGCGGATTGCGTCCAATATCCGTCCGGTTGTGTTCTGTTTGTTGATATAACCCAAGGCCCCGGCATGAAGCGACCGCTCCGCATAGACTTCGTCGGCGAACATCGACCACACCAGGACGCGAATGGAACTGTGGCGGTTCTTGATTTGTTCGATGAGATCCAAGCCGTTGCCGTTCTTCAACTGGATGTCGATGATCGCCACGTCGGGGCGGGTCCGTCGAATGAGCTGCAGCGCTTCGGCAATGTCCGCCGCTTGGCCGCAAACCTCCAGGTCGGGCTGTCCGGCGATGCGGGTCGACAATCCCTCGCTGGCCGCAGGATGGTCGTCAACGATGAGGACTTTCGTAGCCATAAATCTCATTCCGAATCCGGATTTCGGATCTGATATTCTCGGCTTCTGTGTATCGTGCGGACTGTGCTCCTAGGATCGCCAGGCCCGCGATGCATCGCGGGCGTCGTCATCGAGTGAGGGCACGTAGCAGACGACCTCCGTGCCGCCCTTACGGCCCGGGCCGGCCTCGAGTCTTGCTCCGATCAGTCCTGCGCGGTACCGCATGGTCCGCAGGCCCATTCCGCCGGCCGGCCGGTTTGCGTCCGGTATTCCCTGTCCATCGTCGTGGATTCGCAGGGCGGTCTTTCCGCGGTGCTTCTTCAGTGTCACCCGGATGTGCCGCGCGCCGCTGTGCCGCACCGCGTTGGCGATCGCTTCTTGTGCGATGCGGTACAGGTGCAGGGCGACTCGACCATCGAACACGGCCCCGGGGTGTGAACAAATGAACGTGCAGCGGATCCGCGAGCCCGCGTCTGTGACTGCGACCAACTTGCGCAGCCCGTCCTCCAGTCGTCCTTCTTCCAACTCCGCCGGCAGCAGTCCGTGGGAGATTGCGCGGACCTTGCTGCGGATCGTCTGGACGGTCGCCGTCAGATTCTGCGCCAGTTTTCCAGCCGGCGTGGCGGACGATGCCAACAACTCTGCCAGCGTTTCCATCTTCAGATCGAGTCCTGTCAGCTCCTGGCCTACGTCGTCGTGCAGATCCTGGGCGATCCCTCGCTGGACTTCCTCGGCAATCGTCAGCAGGTGTTCCTCGAACTTGGCTCGCTCGATGACACGGCCCAATTGGAGGCCGACGCCAGCCATGGCATCGGCGATCCGGTTGTTGGGTTGGTGCACCCGATCCGAAAAGAACTCGAGAACGGCCGCCACCTTATCGCCCACCGGCACCGGGAGGGCGACCGCCGTGGCAATGCCCAGTTCGCGGGCCAGAACGGCCCTGTGCGCGAGCAAGTCGCTTTGCAGATCCGTGGTCCACTCCAGATTGCCGCTGGCGAACACTCGCCCCGGAAGTCCCTGTCCGCGGCGTATCCGCAGCCCGATCGTTGCTTCGCGGAACGGGCGAAAACGCTGTCGGTCGTCGGCGTACCAGGCATAGCCCGGCAGGAGCAGGTCGGGGTCGTCGGCGGACGGCAGGAGGGATTGTCCAAAACACCATCCGTTGTACATCGCCGTCCGTTCGAGACAGTACTCAATGGCCTGCTCGGTGTTCTGCGCCTGGTTCGCCATCGATGCAACGTCGTGGAGCATTTGCAGAGCGTTGGTCCGCTCCGCGACCCGTTGTTCGAGAGTTTCTTTTGCGGCCTGGAGTTCTTCCTCGGCTCGCTTGCGGTCGGTGATGTCGAGGTTGAATCCCAGAATTCCGCGGATATCGTTCTCCACGCGAAACGGCGCGACGACGTTGTGATACACACGCCGCTGACCATCGCAGATGAATTCGACTTCGCCCTCGACAACTTCCCCGGCAAAGGCGCGGCGATTGTTGGCCTTCCATATGGCGAGAACATGGTCGGGCACGTTGCTTTCTTCCATGAGTTTTCCGGTGCCGTCGCCCCAGTGTCTCACCGCGGCGGCATTCAGCAGGATGCACCGGCCCTGCGCGTCACGGACCCAGAACTCGAACGGAGCGTTTTCCAACATCGCCCGGGCCTGTGCCTCGTTCTGCCGCAGCACAGCGTCCGCCTGCGCGCGGTCGATCAGGTCCGCCGCCTGGCGGGCCAGCAGGTCCAGCAAAGTCAGCGTGCGCTCGTCAGGCCGCCGCGGCGCCCTGAAGTGCGTCGAGAACATTCCGATCAGCCTTCCGGACCGACTCACCAGCGGCGTCGACTGCACGGCCCGCACGCCGGCCCTGCGCTGAATCTCGAGCGCGGGCGTGCCGATGAAGATCTCGCACTGTTCTACGTCCTCGACGATGACTCGCTCGCCGCGCGCGAGCGCCGTGCCGCACGTGCCCTGGCCCGCGGAGGCGCGGTCCCAGAACTTGAGCCACCATTTCGGGAATCCCCGCTGCGCCGCAATTTTCAAGTCGCCCGAAGCCGGATCCAAAAGCTGGATATTGCCGAAATCCGCGCCGGTAATCGCGATGGCCGCATCCACGACCGCGGTCAGTGCGGTCTTCAGATCGCCCTCGCGGGCGAATTCCGCGCTGAGTTCCGCCAGTCTCTTCATGGCCGACAGATCGAGACGGTTGTCGCGGGTCTCGGCCGATTCTGACTTGGCCGCGCGCAGTGCTTCGTTCTCGATCTCCAGTTCAGTCCGACGGGCTTGAAGCTCGTGCACCAGTGCCCGCAACTGTTCAGCGGGCAGAGCGGCGATGCCGGCCGACGTCGCCCCGGCAAGCCGCTCGGCCCGATGACGCGGAGCCTCGCAGGAGGCATTCATGGCGTTGGTTCTGGATTTCGGCACGGTGTTACCCTCACGCCGGGCAACGCTGCGGCGGACATCTTGTGCGGGCAAACGATGTCGGATTTCGCCGCTTATCTGTCGAACGCTCCTGGATTCAATTGTCGCATTTCCGCTCGCTCAAAGAAAAGCCCCTTGTGGCGTCCTGTCGCGTTCGAGGTTCCCGCGTTGCGGGAGATTGAAGTGGATTCTTCAAACGCGTTCCGAGAGGCTGCCGATGATCGCTCCGCAGTGCTATGGTCTCTGAGCGCACGCCTGATAAACGACGGCTCGTCCCTCGCACAGGTTGCGGAAGAGGTTCTCGAATTTCGTCCTGGCCGTGCTTCCCATCAGAAGATGCAGCCCGAGCGGCGGCTGGCCTTCTGTTTTCAACCTCTCGAGGGCGGCAGCGAACCACTGCTGCGAGGGCAACGTCCTATCCTCCCAGTCGCGGATCATGAAGCCGAGATCCTCCAGGATCTGCCTTGCCTCGTGCGGGGCGGCCAGGAAACTGATGGAAGGTTCCTCGGCCCAGGGGACCGGGTAGTGCAGCGGTCCGCTATCTCCTCGAAATACGTCGTGAAAGAGCAGCATGCCCCCGGGGCGCGCGACCCGGCGGATCTCGCGATAGAACGCGGTCTTGTCGGCAATGTTCATCTGGACATGCTCCGTCCAGACAACGTCGAAGCTGCCGTCACCGAACGGCATCTCCAGGGCGCTCGCCTGTCGAAACGAGACTTTGTCTGCGAGTCCCACCATGCCTGCCAGAAAGCCCGCCGCCTCCACATATTCACGCGTCAGGTCGATGCCCGTCACCTGGCATCGGTGCTCGACGGCGAGGTAACGAGCCGAACCGCCGAGACCGCAGCCGACATCCAGCACTCGCGAACCGGCTTGGAGATAACCGCGACGGGCCAGTTCGACCGTGGCTTCGCGGCCGCGGATATGGAACTCGTCAATCGGCGCGAGATCTTCGGGGCGCAGGCGTGCGATATCCCTGCCTGCCGCATGAAGCGCAGAGAGGATCGAATCGAGGATACGTCCCCGACCATAGTGCTGTTCCACGTGCGTGTCGGCGCTGCTCATTGATTTGTTCGTTCCTGCCCGCCGCCCCGCGTCGGCGCTTCGAGTCGCCTCTTCGTCTTCTCCGAGGCGCGGCGGCGGACTGCTACAGCACGTGAAACACATACTTCAGGGAAAAGTAGACGCCGATGACCACGAAGATCCAACCGGTCAGTATCCTCG
>CAIPEB010000055.1 GCA_903863885.1 uncultured Planctomycetaceae bacterium
GAAGGCGGCTCAGACGCTGGCTCGCCACTCGGACATCAACTTGACGATGAACACGTACACGATGCTGCGGGTGCTCGACCAGGCCGCCGCTGTGGAAGCATTGCCGCCGGTGCCGGAGGCGAAGGATATCAAGAAAAGCCGCAAGCGGCGGAACGATGCAACGACGAGTCCCGCTGTGAGTGGAGCTGCCGAGCCGAATGCATCGGACGACGTTGCTCAGATCCTGGCTGCCTGGGCTCAGATTCCGGCGGATGTGCGGGAGCGGTTGTTGGTGAGTAGCCAAGTGCCGCAGGGCACGGTGGTGGGCTGATCACGGATTCAATGCATCGCAGACCGACACGCCTCAAGCGTGCTCGGCTTCGTCCGACCGCCTAGTGCGGACCCGCATGCAATGTGGTGTGGGGGCTTGAGCGGTGAGACCCGCCCGACTGGACGATTATCCAGCCTACCAGAACTTCCACCACGGCCTCATCTCTTTTTGGATTGCGGCCAGCGCGTCAGCGACCGCTTGGCGTGTATATTCGTCGGAGTTATTCATCGCTGCTTTGAGCGGTTCGATGGCGTTGTGGGCGGCTTTGCCCATCTTTCCGAGTGCGAAGGCGGCCCGAAATCGGACGTTTTCGTCGCTATGCGACAAGGCTTGAATCAGTGGCCAATCACCGCGTCCAAGCAAGAATGAGAGACCAAATGCCGCAACCGTCCCTTTTTCATGCGAATCGGAAAGCAAAAGGTCGCCGAGAGTGCTGTGTATCTTGTGAAGTGTACGTTCATCATCGACTCCGAGCAGCATTGCTTCGCGCAGACCATCAAAATCTTCCGATTCGACTGCAGTTTCGATTTGCCGTATGACTGCTTGACGCGCAGCGTCATCATGAATGAGTTTCGGAATCTCATCATCAATCAAGCCGGGTACGACGTTCGCGATATCGGCTGGAACGCCCTCTTCAATGATCTGCTGAATGATCGTTGCGTCGTCATTTCCTTCGTCGCGCAAATCCCATGCGTGATGTACCAAAATGCGAACACGTTGCTCTTTAGTCGGCATCATCATACAGTGTCTCTTGCTGGATAACGTTGGCGATATCGCGCTAATCAGCGGTCAGCGTGTGCGGCCAATATCTCGTCCCGATTCATTTCCGATGGGTCAATCCCCATCATCGCACAGATCTCGAAGAGAGACGCCAACGCGTTGACGACATCTTCACTGGGGACTCCGTCCGATATTGTGCCAACAGGCTGTCCTTCGATTGAGAGTTTCCAACCCACGCCAAATGCTCTCGATGCAGACACGAGGCACTCAACAATCTTCGTAGCGTCAGCATGAGCCATGAAGCTATCGGTCGCAGGATCGTCGAGCAAAAGAAACAGCTTTGTGTTACCTGTCAAATACCCCGGCAGATCCGCTCGGTCGAAGAAAAAGGAGCGGTTCACACCACCATTCGTATCCCGCCGCAGCGTCTTCGATGTGAGCGCGAATTGTCGATCGCACTTCATCAGCAATTGGCCGATCCGATTCGTAGGACAGTGACGTGCTCATTGTGGTCCGAAACCTGTGCGACACGGCCCCGTGCGATAACGATCCAAGCTCAGCGACCCGGCGCTCGGCGGCGGTGGAGTGCACGGTGCACTCACGAACTCCCGCGACGCTGGAACGCACGGCGGAGAGGCCGTTCGCTGCAGCGCCCTTGTTAGGCGTTTCGCTCCTCTTTGAGAAATGCGTTGAACTCTTTGGCTGCATAGTAGTCTGTCGGAAGGTAGCGACCCTCAACCACGCGATAAAGGAAGGAATCGAACGTGCGTGCAATCGGCTGAAAGAACTGTCGTGGGTCTTGTGGCTCATCACTCCACGGACTCCACTCCTCGTGCGTGATGAAGCCGGGCACGCAAGCCTCGGTGGAGAAGTCTATGACGAACCAGTCCCCATTGGGTGCGCTGCCGGCGTTCAGGAACTTGTGCTTGAGGAGGTGTGCGGTCACCTGGTCGGCGTAAAGGGATGCGGAGGACTGGATGGCGATGTGGGCAATCTGGCAATCCGTCTGCGGCCAATCCCACTGCATGAAACGAAGCAAATCCATCGGCAAGCCGAGCTCCTCGAACCAATTCTTGATGTGCTCGGGCGCGTAACCCGACTTCAAGCTCTCGTCTTGGTTGAGGTGCTGGATAAACTCGCGGCAAAGGCTGTGGTTCATGCGGTGCGCGTCCGGTTCAACGACAAGTTAGGCGTCAGCCTGCGGCAATTCGCTTTCGGCCGGCGGACACAAGAATGTCGATTTGCGCAACTGCATCCGAAACCAAAATGTTCAAGAGTTCCTGAATCGCCTCGCGTTCATGGATTGCAAAGCGTTGTTTTCCTGGTCGCCCCAAGAGTCGTTCATCGATAATTCTTTGGGATTTCCTTCGGACATCCTCGAGGCGTTTCCGTGCTCGACGGGCAAGCGATTCACAGTCGGCTATTCGATGTGTGTCGTCAAGTTGTGACCCAAGCGTCTTGATGATCTCCGAGACATCTGTTCGTGCAGCATCGATGTTCATTCTTGGTGTCCAAGGCCAGTGAGGAGCATCGTAACAATGCCTAAGTTCCAAACCGGAGCTCTTGACCGCGGAAACTTCGAAATTCTCCCGCTGGGAAATCGCCTTCGTATTTGGCTAAGATGTCTGCTCCGGCGGCACGACGCATTCGGATCACCCGTGAATGTAGAGGGCCGCCGACCGACGGTCAAACATGTGCGGCACTGCAGTGCGACCCGACGATGCGGCATTCCGCGTTTGACGGCGGAGCGGGGCGGGAAATCGCACCGGATGTTCACAGGCTTGGCCTGCCGTCTCGACACATGGAGCCGTGGCGATGGCGGGCGTCGGGATTCTCACGGATGGTCCCGTGTGGGGGCTGGGCGGGGAGGCCGACCGGCTACCCGATTTACGTGACGCCATTGCAGGGCAACACCCCACGGAGGTATTCGCAAAGCAGCTCCACGAGCAGACGGCGTTCGAACCACGATGGGCATCACCGCACCATCGGAATGTCGGAAAGTATAAACGTTCCAGTCGGGTAGACTTTGCCTTTGTGCCAAACGGTATAGCCCAAAGCACTGAGGGCTTCTTTCGCTTTGGTCGCGGCCTCAGTTCCGTCGTTTCCCCGAACAAGTGCCTCAAGTTGGCCAATGGCCTTGCCGAGTTCAGCCTGAGCGGCGGCCTCTCGACGTTGCACTGCATCACGATTTGCCTGCTCAATGGCGTCCCTGAGCTCGGCCGCTGACATCGCTTTCGCGCGAACGGCCATCATGTGTAGGAATTGCTCCCGCAACTGTGCGGTCGCGACGTCATCCGACTTGGATGGTGACGGTGGCCGTCCATTCGACTCGCCCCCGCCGCCGCCTGATGCAACGAGCATGCTGGCGATGACCACAATCAAACCCAGGAACTGTGGCAGACGCATTCTCCAAGCCCTCCGTGATACAGACATCAACCTCGCCGTTCTCGCACGTAACGGGAAAGCTGATCAGCGGCGGACCATCAACTCCGCTTTACCGCTCGATTCTATCCGCCGGCTGATCCAGCGTCTGGTTCTGTGGGGTCCCGCGCAACGCCGCTTCGGCCACGCACCAGTCGTTGTGAGTTCCACGATCGCTCCCTCCGGGCGAGAACTCGGCCTGCCCACGACCAGCCAATCGCGAGCGGGCCGACGACAAGCAAAACCTTGAGTAGCGATGAGAGCATTTCGCTGGATGGAGGCTGCTCGCTGCCGGGAGGCACGTCGAGGGCGCCACCCCACGGGCCTACCATCGCGACGCTTACAACGGCGACGATACCGAGCAGCCCCGCCGTTGCTGGAATTGCGAGCAGAATCGTGAGCCCGATTCGCTCTCCCAAATTCGACTGCATGGTCAAGCCCTTGGTGCTGGCACAGAACGAACAAGTTATCCGCCTTAATGTGCTGAGCGCTACAATCGCTATTGCGTGTCGTCTAGTGGCCCATATGGATCGTAAGGCCATGCAAGTTTTCTATGGTCACTGAACTGGTTTGTCCACTCGTCGAAGTTACCGGCCTGCGGACCAACCAGGTGTTCCTGCATTACCCACCACGCGACCTTGCCGTCTTTGCGCACAAGCAGATGGCATCCATTACGCGCATGGAAAAGCATCAGTGAGTCTTCCCATTCGTCGAACCCTTCGATGGTGCCGTTCCACGAATCAGTGAACGTTGGCCAAGGCGAGTCAAGATAGACAAATTGCCCCGCTGTAGTCGTGTCCTCTGCCAATCCAGCAAAATAGACCATGAACTCGCGCACCGCCGCATTGTCGGCCAGCGACACCGATGTTAAGCGAGATTCCAATGTCTTGGGATCGATTGGAGCAGGTAGATAAAAAGAGTTTCCGACAACGTTTTCTTCTGCGTATTTGCGTACCGCATAGATCAAACCGCCGACTTCGTGGTCGACGATCCCGCGTACCTCGAACAGTGAAAGAGTCTCGCGAAGTGCGAGCAGCGACGGACGGGTTATGCTCTCCCAACGTTTGTGCAATCGCTCCGTGGCCTGAGTGGGGGTGAGCCCAATGAATCCTGCGATCCACGGATGCAGCGACTGACGGACATCATCTGGAATGTCCGTAGCCGGTAGTGAATACGTCTTTGGGCGGGCAGGGAAGCTAGAGTTCATGGGTTTATTGGACGGTGGATTGCAGCCTGGCCCAGGAAGGGCGACAGCGACGATTATCAGTCCGACCGTTTTTGCACTGGGCGACATAGTGTGCGATTAGGCGGATAGCGACGGCGGTAGCCGTGTGGAGCGGGCGAGTTCGCGTGGGAATGAGGAGATGTCGTTGGTCGGCACGCATCACCAGGCTGTTGCGAAGTGGTTTCACGGTCACAACTGACTCGACCGGTGGCTCCGGTGTATGCACATGTTCGTCAACTGCTTGATTTGCGGCATGTATTGCACGCCGCGTCGAAGCGATGGATCGCAACCTCGAAGTCGGACTAACCAACGCACCTAGAGGGAACACCTGCTGGAATCGGTGCGAAATCTTCGCCACCGCATGGTTGGAATCCGTCCGGCCAGCAAGCGCGCATCTCGCAAAGCACGCGGTTTTGCAGCGGAGCATCCCTGTTCACTCTCGCCACGGATAACCTGATGAAGTCGATGCTACATTGCTGGACAAGCTGCCAGACATCGTGCGCCAAGTACCGCGGAACGTATCCGATCTGCATGAGTTCCGTTTCGGATCGCACTGCAACTGCATGGGGATCAACGGCGTTTTGCAGATCAAGCATCAGTTTTAGGGGCTCGTCTTGCTTGAGCCTTCCGATACGCTGCATCGCCTCTTCGGGCAGCCATTGAATACCGTGCAGAAAGAACCGGTTGACGTAACATCCCCCGCTGTCGGGCACGGGACAGGGAAATACCTCGACGGCGTCGGTCTGCCGGATCCCTTCGGTCACTCCCAGTACCAGAATAGGGTCGGGTGGATTGTCGATATCGAAGCCGCTCCAGCGCATATACGCCTCATATTCCGGGCGTGACTCTGAAAGCAGCCGGTTGGCGAAAAGTGGAAACAGCTCTTCCGATTCGTAAACTTCTTCAAGTTGATCCATTTGTGCGAATGGGAGAAAGTGAGGCTTTCGAGCGCCGTGCGTGTACCAGAAGCGGTACAAACCGCCATCGTGTTCCAACCGACCAACCGGCCGCCAACCGGTCGGATCCGGCATGGGAGGTCGCCAGGCAACGAAAAGTGAATTCATTGGCCGCCCCTTATTCCAGAAGTCGTTGCTGATTCGTCAGCAACAACTCCAGCGTGAATTGTTTGCAGGTATCGGACATGCGTTCTCTGGGCACTCTTTCAAGGATACGCGTCATCTCACTCTGGTTCACCCCCCGAAGGCGATCGAGCCACGCTTGGGCCGCGCCGGGAGCCCGTCGGGCAAATGTTTGAAACGCTTCTCGCAACTCCAACGCCCGTGAATCTTCAGGTGTGGCATAAAACGCACTCCGCCCGCGCCCGGCAAATGCCACCACAGTGCGGTTTCGGTCTTTGGTCTTGAGCCGTTCGTTCCGCTCAATGTCCAGTAGATTGCGTGCCAGTGCTGCGCCATGGTCGAACGTCGGCGAAAGCCGCAACTTCCTGCCGTCCCGGAGCGCCCCCCAATTCTCATGGTGCCGGTCCTGGTTCGCTATCCAGGCGTCGAGCATCACATAACCCGTGAAAACGTCCAACGCCGATTCGACGCCTGCTGGGGCGTTGCCCATCAGTTCATCCGGTGGCAGGGCCAGATGTGCCATGATATCGCAGACCGCCTCGACGGTATGCTGTCGGACTTTGAACCGCTGCGCAAGCGGGTATTGGGGGTCGGCAGCCAGAAGCAGTTGGTTACCCAGTTCCAATACTACGGGCTCGTAGGCCATGTTCTCGCACACGACGCCCGGGCGAATGCGTTGCTCGCCGTCGTACTCCGCAGCCAACTCGTATTCGACATGGGGCAACCCAATCAGTTCGCAGAGATGGCAAGCGACAACTTCGGCCCAGTCTTCACCTGTCCCACGGTCGTCGGCTTTGAAGAGTAGCCGGCGCTTACCGTCGTGAAACCAGAACTTGGGTTTGCTCCCAAGCGGCTCCACCAACTGGGACCGGGAGCGGTCAACCTGGATTACTTCGAGTTCGTTCATCTGGGATCTGACGTGATGTGGCGCTTGTCGCTGAGCACGGAACAGCAAGTGCCCCCGCACAGCGTAAGGGACGAAGAACGATATCGACACCAGAGCGGGTGGTCAATCGCCTTTAGCCGTTCCGTCGCGTCTGGCGACAAACTCTTCCCGACGCTTCCCCGGTCTTCTAGATTGCCCGGTTTCTGTTGCGTGCCGCGGTAACCATCGCGGAAATGCACACGCGGATTTCCACCGGCAGATCTGCCCAGCCGTCGATGACGGCCTGCAGGTCGGGATCGTCATCCGCCGGGCTTTCCATGCGTGCGTCGGATTTTGCGTCGCTTGGTCGGCCGATTGCCTTTTTTTTCGAGGATTTCGAGGGTTGTTCGACTCCCCTAGGGGGTGCTTCGGCACTTTCATCAACCATCGGGCGGATCACGACTTGTGATGCAACTCCCGATGGTTGTTGTGTTTCTTGTGACACCGTGCAACTTGCCGCCACTTCCTGCGGCGCCGGTTTTGATACGTTCTGACACGCTGGGGCGCCATTTTTGACACGCTGGGCCCGCTCGAAGTGTGCCTCGGTCACCCGAAGGTAATGCTTGCTGGCGACCTTCTCGGTGTGGCCCATCCAAGCCGTGACCACGGCCACGCGCTGAACAATCTGCCGATCTTGTTCTGCGGCCCCCAGGACGCGAAAATCCTCCTCGACAACCTCGAAGTGCGGGAGTAAGTCCACATGAAGCGACTGACGTTGTATGTCCTGTTGGCGGGCGTGCTGATTTCCCCAGCGAGCGGGCAGCAGCCAAACCCCGCTTCGATCATCTGGAACTGTGACAAGGCGTTCATGTTCGGCTTCGGCTCGTGGGAGAAGGCGTGGAAGGAGCCCCAGGTCGGCAAGGAGGGGATCCGCGTCGCCGCCTCGAGCGGGCAGGGCGGTGCCGGCATCGGCGAATTGCATCGGAATCTGCAAGGCTGCGGGAGCTTCACCCCAGCCCTGACAGTCACGGCGACCGGCGGACACAAGGCGAAAGGCCTGTTTCTCGCCCTGACGGATGCCGACGGCACGAGCCACAAGTACCAGTTCGACCTGAGCAAGATCCAACCGGGCGTGTCCCGCCAGATCCTTGCCTTGGAAGGCGCCTCGTTGAACGAGCCGACGGCCGTCGATAAGCCGGGGGCGGTTCCGGGGTTGGATCTCTCCAAGATCGAGATCCTGATCTTCGTCGGCGATTGGAGCGTTGACCCCGTGGACCTGACGATCTCAGCCGTCTCGGCGGTCGGGCCGACCGACGAGATCCTCGCCCAGCGAGTCAAACTGCGCGAACGTCTGGCGCGAGAAGCCAAGGAAGCCGCGGAACGAATTGAGGCGCAGGAGCGGGCCAGACGAGAACTCCTGACCAAAGGGGCCACTCACCCGGAGGACGGGCCCGAAGTAGAGCACGTCTGCGCGGTCGACTCCGACGTGCTGTCCGTCGTTCTTCAGGCGGGAAAGCACGTGAACAATGAGCTGCGGCCCTATGCCGCCCAGCCAGGGGACGAGGTCGAGGAAGAGCAGAAAGACCAGCAGCGGCATCTGATCAAGGACGGCAGAGTGGTGGACTACTGCCAGAAGGCGCTGTATCGGATCGTGAACAAGCAACGGACCAGGATCGGGTTGGTCTCTCCCGACGGCAAATGGCTGTTCGTCGAAAGCCGCAGTTCGGGTCAGTTGCTGGAAGAATCGATTGTGGACTTGCCGGCCGCCTATTCCATCCGGTCGGCCGACGATCCGGCCTTCGCTACCCCGAAGACTCCGGTGGCCGTATTCCGCAAGGGCAAGCCGAACGGGTTCAGCCAGCCGCTGCCCTTTCTCTACACGATCTCACTGAAGCTGCCTTCACGGCTCAAAGAAGGCGCCGCCTACGCAATCCGCCTCGCGGGCGTGAACACGCGTCAGGAGACCGTGACCTACGTCCACAAACCCCGCCAGACGCGCAGCTTGGCGGTGCATGCGATCCAGACCGGCTACCGGCCCGACGACCCATACAAGCGGGCCTATCTTTCCTTCTGGATGGGAGTGGACAAGGACGGCAAGAGCGGCAGCTGTACTCCCGAGGCGGACCGTTTTGAACTGGTGGATGTTGCGGGCAAGACCGTGTTCTCCGGCAAGGCCGAACTGGCCAAGGCCGACGGCGCCGAAGAGCAGATCTCCGTCCACGAGAAACAAGACTATACCAAGTCGGCCGTGTATCGCTTGGATTTCAGCGACTTCCGCGTGCCGGGTCAGTACCGCGTATTCGTTCCCGGCATTGGAACCAGCGGGCCGCTGCGGATCGCGGCCGACGTGTGGGACGGGCCGTTCCGTGCGGCGATGCAGGGCATTCTCTCGCAGCGTCAGGGGATCGATCTCGGGCCGCCCGCTTGCGTCTTCACTCGCCGGCGCGCGCTCCATCCCGACGATGGCGTGGTGTTCTATCAATTGGACATTCCGCACCAGGCGGGAGAAGAAGGTGTGCGCGGGAAACGCATGATCGAATTGGCCAAGGAGGGTCCGATGAAACCTACCAAGGTCGTGCCGGGCGGCTATCAGGACGCCGGAGATTGGGACACGGCCGGCCACCATCTCAGCGCGACCTACGACCTGC
Source organism: uncultured Planctomycetaceae bacterium (assembly GCA_903863885.1). Taxonomy (GTDB): domain Bacteria; phylum Planctomycetota; class Planctomycetia; order Pirellulales; family Pirellulaceae; genus CAIPEB01. Next base: position 9,269 of record CAIPEB010000055.1, read on the forward strand.
TGGGGTTATTCGACCTGAATCCCTCGGCCTTTGCGAAGATGCAATTGTCGCTGCCGGCCGGGGAATCATCGAACGGGCTGCCCGGCATCCTGAACGAGGCGCTGTGGCAGATGCCGATGTGGAAGAGCCTTCAGCTTCCGGACGGCGGCGTCCGCGGCGGCTACGGAGATGGCTGGGGATGCTACCCGGGCGAGACCAGCTCCATGCTCAAGTACGCCGGCGTCTATTCGACCGACCACGACACGACCCTTCGCTACGCCGCGTCGGCCGCACGCGCCGCGCGCGTTCTGGCCGCCTTTGACCAGAGGCTTGCCGCCGACTATTTGGAGTCGGCCCGACGCGCCTGGGCTTGGGCGGAGTCGCACGCGAAAGAGGATGACGAGATCTACAGAAAAGTCCTGGCGCTGGACAAGGACCTGCCTGGGAGTCTGCGGAACCTGCGGGCTATGGCCGCCGTGGAACTGCTCGCCGCCACCCGGGACCCCGCCTACGACGCGGCTTTCAAGCAGTCCACCGAACTTTCCGCCGCGAGCGGTCTCTACCTGGAGCAGCCCGGGGCCGATTTCGCGTACGCCCGCCTGCCGGACGACTTGGGCGATCCGGAGTTGAAGAAGAGAGGCGTCGCGCGGATCACGGCCTACGCCGATCATGCCATCCAATTCAGCCGGAAGAA
>CAIPEB010000056.1 GCA_903863885.1 uncultured Planctomycetaceae bacterium
CGGAGCCATCGGGGCGGCTTCCGAGTCCTGTTGCCGCGCGAAGTCGCCAGGAAGCCTTGCTGCGCGTCCGGTGATGAGGTTGTCGTACCTGCTCACTTGCTCACCTCGATTTTCTGCAGGCACTCGGGGCACCGCGCCGGCGTCCGCGTCCGGTGGAGCGAGCCACGGCAAGCAGGGCACCACTTGCGGCCGTCGGCGCCGACGACGGGCGGACGGGCGGGCTCGTTGGCGTTGTTGGCTGTGGGGCCGTAGATGCTTGGGATGTTCTTCGTATTTGGCATGATTCAAGCTTTCACGCGCGCACGCGTATAAAAAGGGAAATCAGTGTTTTCCTACGGTATGTATGTATGTATGAATGAATGAATTGAATTATTGAATTCTTGACTTATGTTCTTGCTACTAAAGCACTTCAAGACTTCAACAGTGATTATTGAATTCTTTGAACTCAAAAACGTATCATTGTGTCCTATTTAAGGATTCAAAGAATTCAAGGCACTGCTTGAAGGAATGTTGTCTTCACTCTTCCGCCGGTATCGTCGTCGGTCAATGTCACGAGCCCAGACTCGATCAACTCGCTTAGGATCTCGTCTCGCCTTCTCTTGTCGAGCCATTGGGTGCGGCGAGTCAGCTCGCTCTTGGTCATTCGTGTTGACAGCATCCGTAGGATCTTCTTTGACGCACCCTCCCGCTCGTTCCTACTGACGTGCCGATACGCCTGCCAGATCATTCGACGAGTGAGCCAGTTGGAGATTTTGATTGCCCGATCAACGTCCTCTCTCTGAATCGTAATGGTGGCACTCCCGGTCTCTCGCGAACACGCCAGCAACAAGGCCAGTTTTGCCGTCTTGCCGGTTGTCCTCGACCACAATGCCGCCCGCGTGTCATCCTCCGTGGCCCGCTGCTGGCAGATACCGGCCATGTGTGCGTCGATCCGTTTCTGTGCGGCCGGCGAGTAGTGAATCACCATTGGCGACGGATTGTCTTCGCTCATGTCGCCAGGGCCATGCGGCATGTCGAGCCACCACTTTACCGAATCAATCAACTGGGCAGGCGGGTCGCAGTGGTCAGGGGTCGCAATACCGACATACCGTTGGGCGGCCTCAAAAACAAACATTCGACCAAGCAGCCCTTCGCTAACGTTATCCTCTGTCAGCGCGTCCCAGAATCCACGCGGGACCGCCGTGCCATAGATGCACGCGTGCGGCTGGTTGATGATGACACTTTGTTTTTGGTTCGCGTAGGCGTCGCCCTTGTAGAGCGTGTTTGAGCACGAATCCAGCTTCATCAGTTCCGAGCCGATCTTGAACAAATGCGGTGCCTTGCGAGGGTCACGCATTGTTTCCAGCATCCGGCTGATTTCATCTAACTGAAACAAGATCGACCGCTGTGTGTTGATGAACGCCACCATGCCGGCCGAACTGGCGAACCCTTCGGGGCCGAGCATCTTGTCAGCGCCGGCCCGCAGGAGGATCTCCTTGTTGACAAACCGAGCCTGTTCCTTCCCGGCTCCGCTTGCAGCCAGCCCAAGGCAGTAGACGTTGGTTCTGGTTCGACTCGTGTCCTGCACCTTCCGGCCTGTGATCGTTCCGAGCAAAGCCAGTGCGCCGGCAAGTGCAAGTTCTGGTTGCGGCCACAGCGCCGTTCGCAAATTCCACTCGATGACCTGAGACAGCAGTCCTGGCGGGCGAAGGCACTCTTGCGGGAACGTCAACGGTGAACTGGGAATGTCCGCTGGTTTCGCGGTTGATCCATTCCCATTTCCATTTATCAGATCCATGATCGCACGGAGATCCACGTCCGGCCCTGTATAGGCTGCAAACTCCGATCCATCCGTGGCCCACTTCCCGAATTCGCCATCTCGCTCCACAATCTTTTTTGCGTCGGAAAGCTTGTGGGCGATTTCTTTTTCCTTCGTCCATTGCGGCTCGCATCGCGTATTGTAGTGGTCGAACGCAGACCTAGCCGCCTCTCCGTCAAGTCCGAATCGGAAGATAGCTCGGCACGCTATCAGCGTTTGCTTTCCTCCGCTCTTCCCTTCGATGGCGCCGGGAATCTTGTCTAGGTATCGCAGACAGCGGTTGAACACGTCCGTGCCGTTGTACTGTCTCTTCACAACCTTCGGCGTGCATACCTTCGGCTTTATGTAGGCGTCGAATGCCTGTAGGCTATGAATCTCTCCGCTGTTCACAATGACCTTGACGAGTCTCGGCTCGGATTTATTGTTCCACGTCCCAGGCGTTCGTAGAACTCGTGGCAAGTCGCCAAGGTTTTCGATCTCCCATCCACGCTTCACGGCTTCGTTGCAGATGTACTGATGCCAGCCCTTGCTGTATGACTCGCCGGATTCGCGGTCAGTCTCGGATTCAAAAACCAGCGGCTGGTCAATCAACCAGTAGCCGTGAACTCCCCAACCGGAATCCACTAAAAGCGTCGGCTTGATCGGAAGAGACTTAAAAAACCCAACAGCATCGTCTATGCTTTCCGGCAGTTTATCCGACTTGTGTGCGACGGACTTTAAGTCCAGGTCGCACCAGAGGCAGGTAATTGCTGCTGTATCGTCTCTATCACCTCTGCCTTTTGGGTCGCCAGAAATCAGGCTCATGCACTGGTAAACATCCCTGTTGCGCGGAACCGTTGCGACGTATGCAGCAGCATCGTTGACTGTTGCAAACCTCACAGACCGCTTGTTCGGCAGCGTGAATATCGACAGCTTCCGCGATTCGGAAATCACGTCAGCAAACAGCAATTCCAAGAACTCTTGCGTTGTCATCGGGAACCCATTTTCCGCCCTGATCGCGTTTCCCTAGCGTGCAGAAGAATCCCGCCTGGCGAGAACTCCAAAAGCCTTTCCTCGCCACAAAAGAAGATGACGTTTTTTGTGTAGTTATTGACCTCGATTGTCCCAATATGCTGGTGCTGCATCCAAGACGCGGTAGCGCTGTTCTGCTTGCGAACCGGAAACAGAAACGCCGTTGTCGGAATAACGCGAATTCCGTTTCGCACATCAAATGCCGAGTTTAGATAGTCGTGAAGCTGGCTGATACCTGGGCCGATTGTGACACCGCTTCGCTTCACGTCAATGATGATTCCGCCAAGCGTGATCCGCTCGACGATCGGCAGCGCAAGTATGTCGCAACGAACGTCTTGGATCTTCTGCAAGTGATGCCTATAGATCGGGACTCCGACTACTTCGCTGTAGATGTGAAATAGCCTTTCACCTGATTCGAGCGAAGCATCAGTAAGGAACGCACGCAGAAAATCGTGAGCGTCCTTTTCAACTGGAAATCCGTCGTGAGTCAGGTTCACGGACGGCGATATGAGGTGCTGCCTGAAATCATCTGGCAGTCGCATGTTGTTCGGGTCAAACACGTCCATGCTCTCGGTCCCTTCTGTCGTCACTGCTGTTCAGTCGCATCCGTCTTCCGCTTCCGCCCCTTGTCCGCGCGGATCTTTCGCGGCTTGGTCGCGGAGCAAACGTCCTGGACC